>JBEBBF010000263.1:0-5491 GCA_041158545.1 Pseudomonadota bacterium
TTCGGAAAGTGTCACTGCCATGACTTCACCTCACTCGCCATGCTTTTTCTTGTAATCCGCCACGGCCGCCTTGATGGCGTCCTCGGCCAGGATGGAACAGTGGATCTTCACCGGCGGCAGCGCCAGTTCCTCGGCGATTTCGGTGTTCTTGATGTCCAGGGCCTGATCCAGGGTCTTGCCCTTGACCCACTCGGTCACCAGGGAAGAGGAGGCAATCGCGGAACCGCAACCGTAGGTCTTGAAGCGGGCATCTTCGATGACGCCTTCGCGGCTGACCTTGATCTGCAATTTCATGACATCGCCGCAGGCGGGCGCACCGACCATGCCGGTGCCGACGCCGTCGTCTTCCTTGCCGAAGGAACCGACGTTGCGGGGGTTTTCGTAGTGATCCAGAACTTTGACGCTGTAAGCCATGATGGACTCCTTAGCTTAATGGGCGGCCCATTGGACCGTATTCAAATCGACGCCTTCCTGCACCATCTCCCACAGCGGGGACAATTCGCGCAGCTTGCCGATCTTCTTCTGCAGCAGATCAACGGCGTAATCGACCTCGGCTTCGGTGGTGAAGCGGCCGATGGAGAAGCGGATCGAGCTGTGTGCCAGCTCGTCTTCCCGCCCCAGCGCACGCAGCACGTAGGAAGGCTCCAGGCTGGCGGAGGTGCAGGCCGAGCCGGACGACACGGCGATGTCCTTGACCGCCATGATCAGCGACTCGCCTTCGACGTAGGCAAAACTGATGTTGAGGTTGTGCGCCACCCGCTGCTCCAGGTCGCCATTCACATAGACCGCATCCATGCTCTGCAGCCCGGTCAGCAGTTTGTCGCGCAACTGGCCGACCCGCAGGTTTTCCGCGGCCATTTCCTCGCGGGCCAGACGGAAGGCTTCGCCCATGCCGACGATCTGGTGCGTCGCCAGCGTGCCGGAACGGAAGCCCCGTTCGTGGCCGCCGCCGTGCATTTGTGGCTCCAGACGAATCCGCGGCTTGCGCCGGACGTAGAGGGCGCCGATGCCCTTGGGACCATAGGTCTTGTGGGCGGAAAAGCTCATCAGATCCACTTTCAGCCTGGCCAGGTCGATCTCGACCTTGCCGGTGGCCTGGGCGGCATCGACGTGGAAGATCACGCCGCGGGCGCGGCAGATTTCGCCGAGTTCGGCGATGGGCTGGATCACGCCGATCTCGTTATTGACGAACATCACCGAGGCCAGCACGGTGTCCGGACGCAGCGCCGCCTGGAAGGCAGCGAGGTCGATCAGGCCGTTTTCCAGGACGTCGAGGTAGGTCACTTCAAAACCCTGGCGCTCCAGTTCGCGGCAGGTATCCAGCACCGCCTTGTGCTCGGTCTTGACGGTGATCAGGTGCTTGCCCTTGCTGCCGGCGTAGAAATGCGCGGCGCCCTTGATCGCCAGATTGTTCGATTCGGTGGCGCCGGAGGTCCAGATGATTTCCTTGGGATCGGCGTTAACCAGAGCGGCCACCTGTTCCCGCGCCTCTTCCACCGCCGCTTCCGCCGTCCAGCCGAAGCTGTGGGAGCGGGAAGCCGGATTGCCGAAATGTTCGGTGAGGTAGGGAATCATTTTTTCCGCCACCCGCGGATCGACCGGCGTCGTCGCCGAGTAATCCAGGTAAATGGGCAGTCGCACCATGTTTGCTCTCCGTTGTGGCCGTATCAGACGGCAATCGCCGTCAAGCCCTGCAGACCGGCCACCGTGTCCTGCAGAACCCGCAAAAATTCTTGGATCTGGGTGGCGTCGTTCCCCGCCCCCAGGCTGACCCGCACGGCGCCGCGCGCCTCGGCTTCCGACACACCCATCGCCTGCAGCACATGCGAGGGTTCGGGCTTGCTGCTGGAGCAGGCGGCGCCACTGGCAACGGCAAACCCTGCCCGGTCGAGCTTGCCCACCAGGGTTTCCCCATCCAGGCCGGAGAAGGCGAAATAGCTGGTATTGGCCAGCCGCGGCGCCCCGGTGGAGAAAATGCGGGCGCCTGCTGCATGCAAGCCCTGTTCCAGCCGGTCCCGCAACTGCGCCAAGGCCTGCTGGCGGGCGGCGCATTCTGCTGCGGCATGCTCGGCAGCAACACCGAAACCGACGATGGCGGCGACGTTCTCGGTACCGGAACGCAAGTCCCTTTCCTGGCCACCGCCGGCGATCAGCGGCTGCAATTCGACCCGCTTGTCCACCACCAGCGCGCCGGCGCCCTTCGGCCCGCCCAGCTTGTGGGCCGACAGGCTCAGCGCCGCCAAGCCAGCCCGGTTGAGTTCGCGAAAATCCACCTTGATCCGGCCTGCGGCCTGGACCGCGTCGCTGTGGAACCAGGCGCCGCTCCGCCGGGCGATCTCCGCCAGCCCGGCGATGTCCTGAATGACCCCGGTTTCGTTGTTGGCCAGCATCACCGACAGCAATTTCGGCTTTTGCTGCACCAGGGCGGCCCATTCGGCAGCCTGAACCCGGCCTTCCACATCGACTGCCAGGGTTTCCAACTGCCAGCCGGCGCGGCGCAATTGCCGGGCCGGTTGCAGCACGCAGGGATGCTCGATGGCGCTGACCCCGAGGAGGCCGGGGCGCATCAACGCGGCGGCGCCTTTGAGGAACAGGTTGTTCGCCTCGCTGCCCCCACTGGTAAAGATGATTTCAGTCGGATGCGCACCGACCAGCGCCGCGACCTGCTGCCGCGCCTGATCCACCGCCAGCCGCGCCGCCCGCCCGTACTCGTGCCGGCTGGAGGCGTTGCCGAAGCGGCCGCCCAGCCAGGGCAGCATCGCTGCCAGCACCGGCTCGGCCAGCGGCGTCGTGGCGTTGTGGTCGAAGTAGGCGGGAGCAAACATCGCGTTGAATTCAGGCAGAAAGTGCGGAGCCGTCCTTGTCCCGGCGCAGGGGGGGCATCACCCGCTGTTCCAGCACGACACCGGCGTTGGCCATTTTGGCCTTCTGCTTATTGACCAGATCGGCGAGGTATACCGAGGACAGGTATTCGTACATCTTGTCGTTGAGCGTCGCCCACAGGTCGTGGGTCATGCAGCGGTGCTCTTCCTGACAGTTTTCCCGGCCACCGCATTGGGTGGCATCGAGCGGCTCATCGACGGCGCGGATGATGTCGGCGACCGACAGTTCTTCCAGCGGCCGGGCGATGCAATAGCCGCCGCCGGGACCGCGGACGCTGTCCACCAGCTTGTGGCGGCGCAGCTTGCCGAAGAGTTGTTCCAGGTAAGAGAGGGAAATCTGCTGCCGTTCGCTGACCCCGGCCAGGGCCACAGGCCCTTCGCTGCCACGCAGCGCCAGATCGATCATCGCGGTCACGGCAAAACGGCCTTTGGTGGTCAAGCGCATGGTGGTCTCCGATCAATACCTTAGTGGTTCAGTCAACTTTACCCGGCGTGTCGCGCTTTAGTCAACTATTTTACTCAGGTATTGCGGATCGAACCGGTCAGCCGGCTGGACCTGATCGTCACATTTGACCCCGGCAGCCTCCAGCTCCTGCAGCAGCATGCTGAGCCGGCGGTCGGTTTCCGCCGCGTGGTCGAGCAGACCGTGGATCGCCTTGGCCAGGGGGTCGTCCTGATCCCGCGCCACGGCGTAGGCGGAAAAGCCCATTTTCGCGGCCTGAACTTCCCGTTGCTTGTCCTGGGGATCAATGATCCGCGCCGGATTGCCGACGGCCGTCGCCGACGGCGGCACCGGCTTGGTCACCACCGCATTCGAGCCGACCTTGGCGCCTTCGCCTATCGTGATCGGCCCCAGCACCTTGGCGCCGGCTCCGATCACCACCCGATTGCCCAGGGTCGGATGCCGCTTGCCGCTGTTCCAGCTGGTCCCACCCAGCGTGACGCCGTGGTAGAGCGTCACGTCATCGCCGATTTCCGCGGTCTCGCCAATCACGACGCCCATGCCGTGGTCGATGAAGAAACGCCGGCCGATGGTCGCGCCGGGATGAATCTCGATGCCGGTGAAAAAGCGGGAAATGTGGGCCACGAAGCGGGCCAGCCAGCGGAAACCCCAGCGCCACAGGCGGTGGGCGACCCGATGAAAGATCAGCGCATGGATACCGGGATAGCAGGTGATGACTTCCCAGAACGAGCGGGCCGCGGGATCGCGGTCAAAAACCGAACGCACGTCTTCGGCGAGTTGGCGAAACATGAGCGGAAAAACCTTGTTGTTATCCTGAGGATTATAAAATACTCGACTGAATTTGTCAGTTATTGGACTTATCCGCTGCGCCCCGGGTCCCGCCAGCCTGCCCCGGCGTCCGCCCTTCCGCTGCCATTTCTGCGGCGGCGACGATGCCGCGCAGGATGTTTACCTCGTCCTTTTCCAGCTGCGCCCGGCCGAACAGCCGGCGCAATTTCGGCAGCAGTCGCTTCGGCCGCGCCGGATCATGGAAGCCGGTCCGGATCATCAGCCGCTCCAGGTGGCCATAAAACCCCTCGATTTCCTCGTGGGTGGCCGGATCCGACAGCGACGGCGTCGCCAGCTGCGGCCGGGGCGGCGCCGCGTCAAACGCCGCCATTCGCAGTTCGTAGGCCAGAATCTGCACCGCCGCGCCCAGATTCAGCGAGCTGTAGTCCAGATTGGCCGGAATCGTCACTGCGGCGTGGCAACGCTGCAACTCGGCGTTGGAAAGACCGGAAGTTTCATTGCCGAAAACCAGCGCCACTTCCCCGGTCTCGGCGCGGGCCAGCAGATCCAGCGCCGCCTGCCGCGCCTGAGCCGGTTCAGGGCCGAGATCCCGCGCCCGGGCCGACAGCGCAATGGCGAACACCGTGCCCTGCAAGGCTTCGTCAAGACTGCTGCAGACCGTCGCCGCGTCGAGCAGATCGCTGGCGCCGGAAGCGCGGGCCGTGGCTTCCGGATCGGGAAAACGCTGCGGCGCAACCAGCATCAGCCGCTGCAAACCCATGGTTTTCATGGCCCTGGCCGCGGCACCAATATTGCCGGGATGACTGGGTCGGGAAAGGACAACACGCACACGGCGCAGCAAATCTGAGGGATTCATATTAAAATTAAGGTTTTAGTGTTTCGGCCCGGCGCAAGCCAGCCGTACGGTTCTTTAAGACATGCATCCGACCCTGAATATCGCCATCAAGGCTGCGCGCCGCGCGGCCCAAATCATCAATCGTGCTTCCCACGAAATCGACCTGCTCAAGGTCGCCAGTAAAAGCCCCAACGATTTCGTGACTGAAGTTGACCGCGCCGCCGAGGCCGCGATCATCGAAACCCTGAAAGAGGCTTACCCGAACTACGGGATTCTAGCAGAGGAGTCTGGTCAGGCCGCCGGCCAGGGCCAGGCCGGAGAGGACTACCAGTGGATCATCGATCCGCTGGATGGCACCACCAATTTCATCCACGGTTTCCCGCAATACGCGATTTCCATCGCCCTGGCCCGTGCCGGCCAGGTCGAGCAAGCCGTGGTTTTCGATCCCAACCGCAACGAACTGTTCACCGCCAGCAAAGGCGGCGGCGCCTTCCTCAACGAGCGCCGCATCCGGGTCTCCCG
>JBEBBF010000264.1:0-3003 GCA_041158545.1 Pseudomonadota bacterium
GCCGCAAAGGTCAGCAGGAAGAAGAACTTGACCAGCTCGAAGCCGTTGCGCGCGCCCAGCTCGGCGGCCGGCACCAGGAAGCCGACGCCGTAGGCGATGGCATAGCCGATGAAGAAATAGGCCAGGGTCGAGACGGCGAAGTCGGCGAGGATTTTGACCAGGGCGTTGACCTGGTTCTTGCGGCGAACCGTGCCCACTTCAAGAAAGGCGAAGCCGGCGTGCATTGCCAGCACCATGATTGCACCGAGCAGGACGAACAGAACGTCGTTTCCGGTTTTGACGGTTTCCATGAGACCTCCAGATTAAAGATTGGCTTCTGGAAGCAAGCACCATTCCAGTGCTAACAGTGCTTATAAATCAAGGATGTGGCGTCAACTTGGTGCGAGCGATAGCACTAAGTTGGTGCAAAATTTCCTGGCGTGCGGCAGCTTGGTGCATTTTGTGCGGCTTTGGTGCGGCCGCTTCAGCGTGGTGCGACTTCCGGCGGCAACAAGACCCACATCCGGCCGGGTTGCTTCATCCGCCCGGCTTGCTCCCCGGCTTCCTTGCCGAAGCCCCAGAAGAAGTCAGCGCGGATGGCGCCCTTGATCGCGCCGCCGGTGTCCTGGGCCAGCATCAGCCGGTTGAGCGGTTCGCTGCTCAGCGGCCGGGTGGTGGCGAGGAAAACCGGGGCGCCGAGGGGAATGCTGCGCGGGTCCACCGCCAGGCTGCGCTCCGGCGTCAGCGGCACGCCAAGGGCGCCAATCGGGCCGTCGTTGTTGGCCGGAAGTTCGCGGAAGAAGACGTAGCTCGGGTTGCTGTTGAGCAGCTCGTTGAGGCGGGCCGGGTTGGCGCGGGCCCAGGCCTGGATGCCCTGCATCGAGGCTTCTTCCGGGCGCAGTTCGCCGCGCTCGATCAGGATGCGGCCGATGGATTGGTAAGGATGGCCGTTCTGGTCGGCGTAGCCCAGGCGCAGGATGCCGCCGTCGGGCAGGCGGACCCGGCCGGAGCCCTGAATCTGCAGGAAAAAGAATTCCACCGGGTCTTCCAGCCAGACCAGCGGCCGGCCCCGGTCGGACTGATTGACGATGTCGGCGCGGGGCCAGTAGGGCACGACCTTGTTGCCGACCAGGCGACCGCGCACCCGTTTGTCCTTCAGCTCCGGGTAAAGCTCGCCGAGATCGATGGTCAGTAGGTCATCGGGGACGGCCAGCGCCGGGGTGGTGTGGAGGGCGCTGGGCTGGCGGCTGCCTTTGAGCAGGGGTTCGTAATAGCCGGTGATCAGGCCGCTGTTCTTGCCGTCGCCGGCGATCAGCGCGTGGGGCTGGAAATGCTGCTGGAAAAAGGCGCGGACCGTCCCGTTGTCGTCCCCGCGGGCCTTGCCGGCCAGGTCGCAGACCCGCTTCCAGCCGGCGCCGTTCTTGCTGGTGAGGCCCTTGCAGGATTGCAGGAAGGCGGGCCAGGCGGCGCGGACCTCGTCATCGCGCCAGCCGGGCAGCTCGCTCCAGCTGACCGGCTGCAGCGTCCGGGCGGTGGCGACCGGCACGGGCGGTGCGACCGGCGGCGGGCAGGCGCAAACGGGGCAGGCCGGGCAACTGGCAGCGGCGACGCCGGCAGCGGCCGGGAGGCTTGCGGCCGGGGACGGCCTGGGGGCGGCAGGTGGGGCGCTTGCCGGCGCCGGGCGGCTTTCGCCGGTCGCCATGTCCAGATTTGCCGGTTCGTCGTCGTCGAACGGGAGCATGCCGCAGGCCGTCAGGCCCGGCAGCAACAGCAGCAGGCTCAGGTTACGGAGGCGACGAAGGGGGCGAAAGGGGTGGAGTGCGGCGGATCGGAGCATGGCGAAGGCGGGGAAGGTCAGGCCGGACGCCGGGCCGGGCGGGCGCCAGCGTCGCGGCCAGGGTCAGCGGGGCTGATCCGGGGTGAAGGTGAAGGCGTCGGAGAAGAATTCCGCTTCCGGCAGGCCGCATTGATTGATGAAGTCGTGGCGGGCGGCGTCGATCATCAGCGGCGAACCGCAGGCATAAACCTGATGGCCGGAGAGGTCCGGGTAGTCGGCGAGGACGGCTTGATGCACCAGGCCGGTACGACCGTTCCAGGCGTCGCCGGCGGCGGGTTCGGACAACACCGGGGTGTAACGCAGCTGGGCGTTCTGGGTGGTCCAGCCCAGCGGCAGTTCGGGCAGATAGAGGTCCACACGGCGCTTGGCGCCCCAGTAAATATGCAGCGGCCGGCGGAGGTTCTGATGCAGGGCGTGTTCGACCATGGCCTTGATCGGCGCAAAGCCGGTGCCGCCAGCCAGCAGGATGGCCGGTTTCGGGCTGTCTTCCCGCAGGTAGAAGCTGCCGTGCGGGCCGTCGAAACGCAGGATGTCCCGTGCCTTCATCGTCGAAAACACCTGGCCGGTGAAGAAGCCGTCGGGAACGTGGCGGATGTGCAGCTGCAGCAGCTGGTCGTCGTGCGGGGCGTTGGCCAGCGAGAAGCTGCGGCGGCGGCCGTCCTTCAGCAGGATGTCGATGTACTGGCCGGCGCGGAATTGCAGCTTTTCGCTGGCGGGCAGGCGCAGGAAGAGTTCAATGACGTCGGGCGCCAGTTTTTCCAGGCGCTCGATCCGGGCCGGCAGGGTCTTGACCGGGATGTCGTCGGCGCGGCTGACCTGGTGGCATTCCAGCGTCAGGTCGCTGCGGGCGCGGGCGCAGCAGGCCAGCGTGATGCCGGCGGCCTTGTCCGCATCGCTCAGCGCGTGGGGCAGGGCGCTGCCGTGATCGACGTCACCGGCCAGCACCTTGCCCTTGCAGGCGCCACAGGCGCCGTTGCGGCAGCCGTGGGGAATCAGCACGCCCTGACGCAGGGCGGCTTCGAGTAGGGTTTCATCGGCAGCGGCCTCAAAGCTGTGGCCGCTGGGTACGACTTGGATGCGCACGCTGCTTCTCCCTTCCTGGTTGGGCGTCGCGACGAATCGGCTAGAATGCCGCCCGTGCAACGACTTCTCATCATTGGCGCGGGCGACGTCGCCCGCCGTACTCT
>JBEBBF010000265.1:0-7083 GCA_041158545.1 Pseudomonadota bacterium
GTGGTATCGACGCCGGTCGCGCCGTTGGTACCGGTGCTGCCGTCCCAGGCCTTGAAGCTCAGTGCGGAATTCTGGGTGCCAGTGGCCCCTGCATCCGCCTGGAAGTACACATAGGTATTGGCATCGCCCGTCAGCAGCAGTGCGCTGTTGCTGCTCACCGTTCCGGTCAACTCGGTCCAATGGGCGCCCGCATCCGTGGAGTACCACAAGGAACCGTGATCAACATCGGTTACGGCAATACCCGGCGTCGTTCCTGCGTTGGCGTCGGAAAAATTGGACGCAGAAATCAGCGCGGAAACGGCGGTTGCGCCGACGAGGGAACCATCGGTCGGTGCAGCACCGCCAGCTATGGTCGTCGTCAGTTGCGGATTGGCCGACGTATCGAGAATGGGGCGAAGATTGGACATTTCAGACTCCGGAGGACGGTTGGGGTCGAATCAATTGGAAAAATTACTGGGCTTTCGGTGCGGCAGCATCAGCAGCGGGCTTGATGCGGCCATCAGCAATCAGTTTATTGACCAGGGATTGCTGCAGCGCGAAGCTCTGCAGGAATCCCTCGATCGGCATCGTCACGCGATGGGTCACTTCCAGGGAACCGGCACTTCCCTCCTGCGTCGGCAGCTGATCCAGTGCAGCCAGGTCCAGACGAACGAGGTTGCCAGTCACGGCCAGATTGACGATGCGCTCGGAGAAAACGTGGATTTTGGTGCTCATTTTTGTCCCTGTTATCAAAAGTTGCCATTACGGTCATGGTTTGTAATGATGCCTGCCGTCAAGAGGCTTGTCATCCTTCAGATGAAGGAGGCGAATTCTCCGGGGAAATTCTCAAAATGCATCGCCAGAACGCGACCCAGCTCAACGAAACCGGCTTATTTCCGGCCCTTGAGGCCATTTACGATGCATCTGTCAATTCAAGCCACTGGCCGGCCGCTTTAGCACAAATTGCACATTTGACCGGCGCCCGCCAGGTCCGGCTGCATATGGCGGGTGAAACGGAAAATCCGCCGCCCCTGGGTAGCGCCCCGGCCGAAGACTGCCTGCTGCTCCCGGAATCCTGCGGCGCCTCCCGTACCCGCCAATTCGAACAGCGGATCGCGCCGCAAGCGCTCGAAGCCTGTCCCGGCAGCGGCAACCGCCCCTGCCAGCTGCTCAGCATCACACTGCGCCAGGCCGACGAAATGCCCAACGGCAAGGCCTTGCAGCTGACCCTGTGCCGCACACCCCGCGCCCGCCCCTTTCCCGAGCGCAACCAGGCCAACCTGCTGACGCTACTCCCGCATTTATCCCGGGCGCTGCAGATTTCCGAGCGGCTGCACGGCCCGCTGTCGCCGCTGGCCGGGCACGAAGCCCGCTGCATCCTGCCGCAGGGGCCGATCATCCTGCTCGACTGGGAACTGCAGATCCTGATGGCCAACCCGGACGCCAGGAAGCTGCTCAACAGCAGCACTATCCTCGAAGCCCGCAGCACCCGCGTCCATCTGGCCGACCCGGCCCTGGACCGGCAATTCCAGAGCCACATCCGCGATGCCGCGCTGCACGGCCGCAGCAGCGTGCTTGAAGTCTCGCAAGACCCCAGTTGCCCGCTGTCGCAAATCAATATTGATCCGGCCCCGGCCGGCTGCGGCGGCAGTGTGCAAATCCTGCTCGACCGGCGGCGGCGGCGCCTGCGCCTGGACGCCCTGGCCCAGCGCTTTGGCCTGACGCTGGGCGAGCAACGGGTCTTGAGCCAGCTGATACAGGGCGACCCGCCCAAGGAAATTTCGCGGAAGATGGACCTCAGCGTCGCCACGGTGCGCAGCCACCTGTCCAACCTCTACACCAAGACCGGCACCTCAGGCCAGAACGAACTGATCCGGCTGGCGCTGCACCCCGACAACCGCTAGGCCACCGCAGCCCGCCCCACGGCACCACCTTCAGCGCTGCCGATAGGCGACGAAGGCCGAATCGATCACCCGCTGGTAATCCCCGATCCGCTCATCAGCGGCGAAACGGGGCCGCAATGCGGCCCTCGCCGCCGCGGTCACCGCGTTCAACGTCGCCGGCGCCATCTCCCGCAAGCGCAACAGGGCCGCGGCCAGGGACTCCGGATCATCGGCGACAAAGTGGAAACCGGTGAGCTCGGGCTGCACCAGCGCGCCGCTGCCGCCCCGGTCCGGCACCAGCACCGGCAGGTCGCACAGCATCGCCTCCAGCACCACCAGGCCGAAAGGCTCCTCGCCGCAGGGATGCAGCAACAGGTCGAACTCATGGAACAGCGCCGGCGCATCCGGCACGAAATCCCGCCAGTGCAGGTTCGGCCAGTCCCGGCTGCGCCGCAGATACGCCGCCTGCTCGCGACCATTGCCGAACACATGAAACGCCATCTGCCGCAGTTCCGGGTGGCGCTCCAGCGCCGCCAGCAGCAGATCGACCCGCTTCCAGGGCTCCAGCCGGGTCAGCAGCGCCACCTTGCGCAGCGGGCCGCCAGCCACAAACGGCGGGCGTGGCGTCCAGTTGCTGCCGGCGATGAAATTCTCGATGACCTCGACCCGCGCCGCCGGACAGCCGTACTCGACCAGCTTGCCGCGGGAAAACTCGGAAACCGTGACAAAGCGCAGCGGCAAGGGCAACAGCCGCGCCTTGCGGCCATAACTGTGCCAGTCGGTCGAACCGCCATGCACCAGATGCAGATGGCTCAGTTCGCTGCCGAACATCCGCGCCAGCCAGTGACACAACAGGGATTGCCGAACGCCGGTCGCCAGCACCGCCAGCCGGCGATGGCGCATGAACTGCCGGAACAACAGATGGAAAAGCTGGGCCACCGACGCGAATTCCAGTGATGCCACCCCGCGCCGTTGCGCCTCCGCATGCAGCGGCCCCGGCGGCGCCAGCAACAGCGGCGCATACTGCCCGGCCAGCCCGGCGCAAGTCTGCAGCGCCATCTGCTCGGTGCCATTCAGGTCACTGCAATAAAGGATGTATAACAGGGGCGTCATCAAAGGGTCATGCCCGGCATGGACACTGCAAAGCCAGAATAGGCGTCATTGTCGCCACCAGGCTGACGCCCCGCACCATCCCTGCCCCGAGCACCCCTGGCGACCCGCCGGCAGAAGCCGGCCGCCTGCCCTCCCTTGTTTCCACCGCCCTCTGCGGGGCGGCATTGCCTCAGCGCAGCTTCGGGTTGAGGCTGCCCCGGTTGTATTCCTTGTCACCCGGCATGATCTGCCGGCCTAGCCCAAACAGGCCGCCCTGGGCGTCTGCCGGGCGGACCTGATTTTCCGGGTACTGCGCCGCCTTCTGGCGGGCGGCTTCCGCCTTGCCGCCATCGGCAAACTCCCAACGGCCGTTGGGATATAGCAACACCGCCTCGCCGCTGGCCGTTGTCGCCGCCAGCGGCGTCCGGTCCAGGGCCTCGGTGGCCGCAGCCACCGTCGCCCCGGCAAGCAGGACCGCCGCCAACAGCGCGCGGCTCACAGCTTGGCCTCAACCCACGCCGGCACCCCAGCCAGCGCCGCGGCCAGGTTTTCCGGCTGGGTACCGCCGGCCTGAGCCATGTCCGGCCGGCCGCCGCCCTTGCCGCCCACCTGCTGGGCGACGAAGTTCACCAGATCGCCGGCCTTGAGCTGCTTGGTCAGGTCCGCCGTCACACCGGCGATCAGGCTGACCTTGCCGTCGGCAACCGTCGCCAGCACGACAGCGGCGGACTTCAGCTTGTCCTTCAGCTTGTCCATGGTTTCCCGCAGCGTCGCCACGTCGGCGCCTTCGAGTTGCGCGGCCAGCACCTTGATGCCCTTGATCTCGACAGCCTGACCCAGCAGATCGGCGCCCTGGCTGGCGGCCAGCTTGCCCTTCAGCGCGGCCAGTTCCCGCTCCAGCCGGCGAACCTGATCGAGGATCGCATTCACACGGGAAGGCGCTTCCTTGGGCAGCACCTTCAGCGTGCCGGCGATGCCACCGAGGGCGGTTTCCATGCCCTGCATGTAGGCCAGCGCGTTGTCGCCGGTCACCGCCTCGACCCGACGGACGCCAGCGGCGACGCCCCCTTCGGCAACGATGCTGAACAGGCCGATGTCGCCGGTGCGGCCCACATGGGTGCCGCCGCAGAGTTCTCGGGACGAACCAATATCCAGCACCCGCACTTCATCGCCGTACTTTTCGCCGAACAGCATCATCGCGCCCAGCTTCTGGGCTTCTTCAATCGGCAGCACCCGGCACTGGCAGGCGGCGTTGGCGAGGATTTCCGCATTGACGATGTTCTCGACCCGGCGGATCTCCTCGTTGCTCATCGGCTGGTTATGCACGAAGTCGAAGCGGGTCTTGTCCGGATCGACCTGGGAACCCTTCTGCTGCACATGCTCGCCCAGCACTTCGCGCAAGGCCTTGTGCATCAGGTGGGTCGCCGAGTGGTTGCGCATGGTGCGGGTGCGCGCCAGCACATCTACCCGTGCGGCCACGCCGTTGCCCACCGTCAGCGTGCCGGTCTTCAGCACGCCGTGGTGGCCGAAGACGGCGGCCTGAATCTTTTGCGTGTCTTCCACGGCGAAGATGCCGTGGCTGCCCTTCAGCTCGCCCCGGTCGCCCACCTGGCCGCCGGACTCGGCGTAGAACGGGGTGTTGTCCAGCACCACCACGCCCAGATCGCCTTCGCACAGCTCATTGACCGCGACGCCATCCTTGTACAGCGCCAGCACGTTGCCCTTGAACTCCAGGTCGCTGTAGCCGTGGAAGGTGGTCGCCGGGCCGTCGTATTCCAGATTGGCGGCCATCTTGAACTTGCCGGCAGCGCGGGCCTGTTCCTTCTGCCGCGCCATCGCCGCATCGAAAGCAGCACCATCGACCGTCATGCCCTTTTCGCGACAGATGTCGGCGGTCAGGTCGAGCGGGAAGCCGTAGGTGTCGTGCAGCTTGAATGCGGTTTCGCCGTTGAAAACCTTGACGCCGGCCTTGTCCATCTCGGCCAGATCGGCTTCCAGAATCGCCATGCCATGCTCGATCGTCTGGAAGAAACGCTCTTCTTCCTGCTTCAGCATGTCCATCACCCGCTTTTCCGCAGCGGCCAGTTCCGGGTAGGCCACGCCCATTTCGGCGACCAGGTCCGGCACCATCTTGTGGAAGAAGGCAGCGCGGGCACCCAGCTTGTAACCGTGGCGGATGGCGCGGCGGATGATCCGGCGCAGCACGTAGCCGCGGCCTTCGTTGCCGGGAATCACGCCGTCGGCGATCAGGAAGGAGCAGGCGCGGATGTGGTCGGCCAGCACTTTCAGCGACGGGCTGTTCATGTCGGCCGCGGAGGTTTCCCGTGCGGCGGCGGCAATCAGCTTCTGGAACAGGTCGATCTCATAATTGGCATGCACGCCCTGCAGCACCGCGGCGATGCGCTCCAGGCCCATGCCGGTGTCCACGCTGGGCTTGGGCAGCGGATGCATCACGCCGGCTTCGTCCCGGTTGAACTGCATGAACACGTTGTTCCAGATTTCGATGAAGCGGTCGCCGTCTTCTTCCGGGCTTCCCGGAGGGCCGCCCCAGTGTTGTTCGCCGTGGTCGTAGAAGATTTCGGTGCAGGGGCCGCAGGGGCCGGTGTCGCCCATCATCCAGAAGTTGTCGGAAGCGTAACGGGCGCCCTTGTTGTCGCCGATGCGGATGATCCGCTCCTGCGGCACGCCGACTTCGTTGGCCCAGATGTCGTAGGCCTCGTCGTCCTCGGCATAGACGGTGACCGTCAGCTTGTCCTTGGGCAGCTTGAAGACTTCGGTCAGCAGCTCCCAGGCGTAGGTGATCGCGTCGCGCTTGAAGTAATCGCCGAAGCTGAAGTTGCCCAGCATTTCAAAGAAGGTGTGGTGGCGGGCGGTGTAGCCGACGTTTTCCAGGTCGTTGTGCTTGCCGCCAGCGCGGACGCATTTCTGCGAAGTCGTGGCGCGGGAATAGGGACGCTTGTCGAAGCCCAGGAACACATCCTTGAACTGATTCATCCCGGCATTGGTAAACAGCAGCGTCGGGTCTTCATGGGGCACCAGGGAGCTGGAGGAAACAATCTGGTGGCCTTTGGAGGCAAAGAACTGGAGGAACTTCTCGCGAATTTCGGCGCTTTTCATGACTGGACAGACCCCGCAGGTCGAATTTGGCAAAGTGGCGGATTCTATCATCGGGACCAGAGCGCTCCGCCATTCCCATCACTCGGGTTGTGATGCATCAAAAAGGTGCATCACGGGGCTGGCTATAATGCCCCTCCGCCCGCACCGGGATACGCAAGGAGAAGCGGATGCGTCACCTGATCGCCTGGATTGCCCTGTTTCTGCTGCTGGGGCCTGCTGCCGCCCCGGCCGAGCCGCCGCCGGTGCTGCAGATCAGCACCAACAACACCCCGATGGACAGAAAAGCGCTGCAAGCCCTGTCCGACGAAGCCTTCCGCCGGCTGGGGCTGGGCGTGCAATTCCTCAGCCTGCCGTCGGAACGCTCGCTGCAGCAGGCCAACGACGGCGAAGTCGATGGCGAAGGCCTGCGCATCGCCGGCCTCGGCAACGCCTACCCCAACCTGATCCAGGTGCCGGAACGCTACATCGGCATCAGCTTCGTCGCCTTCGCCCGCGACCCGGCGCTGCGCCTCGACCAGGGCTGGGACAGCTTGAAGCCCTACAGCGTCGCCCACATCCACGGCTGGAAGCTCTTCGAAGCCCAGGCCGGCGTTGCCCGTGCGGTGTACAAAGTAGACAAGCCGGAACAGCTGTTCCAGATGCTGGACAGCGGCCGGGTGGACCTCATCCTCTACACCCGCAACGACGGCGTGGCACTGGCGAAAAAGCTGGGCATCCACGCCAACGTGGTCAGCCCGGCGCTCAAGGATGTGGATATGTACCTTTACCTGCACCGCCGGCACGAAGCCCTGGTGCCGCGTCTGGCCCAGACCCTGCGGGCGATGAAGGCTGACGGCAGCCACCCGCGCATCCTGTCCAATCTCAGTCCCGATTGAATCCCGCCCCGCATGAACACCCAGATTGTCCCCCTGCTCTTCAACAGCCGGCTGACCCGGCGCCTGCTCGGCTGGTCGCTGCTGCTCGGCGGCATCGCCGCGCTGCTCCTCTCCTTCCACGACGGCTACCAGCAATA
>JBEBBF010000266.1:0-3138 GCA_041158545.1 Pseudomonadota bacterium
AGAAGGGCGAACCCAGATCCTTGGAGAACCAGCCGGCACCGATGCCCAGCGGGATCAGGAACATCAGCGCCAGCAGCACGTACTTGATCTGGGACAGCACCCGGAACTGCGCCAGCGTGTAGCGGCCGTAACGGACGCCCAGCTTGCGGCGCAGCGCGGTGATCCAGTCCTGCAGCGTGCCCAGCGGGCAGGCCAGACCGCACCAGCCCTTGTTCAGCACGATGAACCACAGCGCGAAGGTCAGGAAGCCGGTCAGGATCGCCAGCGCCGCGGCGCTGAACAGCTTGGGCCATGCCCAGGCAAACTGGTGTTGCAGCGGCATCAGGTAGCACATGCCGCCGCGGCCCTCAGTGTTGTAGCCGCAGGCGAAGGTCGGCAGGCTCTTGCCCAGGTCGATTCCGACGTAGCCGCCGTAGATGAACAGCACGAACAGGCTCAACTGCAGCCAGAAGCGGAAACGGTTCCAGTCGACCTGGTCGAAGGCGGTTTTCAGGCGTCCCAACTCAGGCTCCCTCGCCAAAGCGGATTTCCTGGAAGGGCTTCACCCGCCGCCGCCGGTAGAGGTAAACCGCAAGGCCACCAAAGGCCAGCACGAAAACGGCCAGACCCAGGCCCAAGGCGTAGGACTTGTAGTCGTAGGGCGAGGGCTGATACTTGCCGGACAGCGTGGCCTGATACTTCAGCGTGTCGTACTTCCGGCCCTGCCAGGCGCCGGTTTCCGCCGCCGCCAACTCGGCGACCACGACGAAACTCTCCCGTTTCTGGCGCCGGAAATCCGACCAGTGCGGGAAGTAGTCACGAATCAGCGTGAATTCCGCCTGGCCGTTGGCATCGGTGCGGGTACGCCGTTGCCAGCCCTGCTGGGTCAGCATGGTGACCGGCACATCCGCCAGCGGCAGGCCGCGGCTGTAGACCTTGAAGCGCACGGTGTCGCCGGAAACCATGCGGGTGTACATGTCTTCCTTGGGCAGGTGCTCACGGACAATTTCCAGCGGCTGGTCCGGATCCACGATGGCGCGGGCCTGTTCCGGCGGGATGTTGTGCTCGCAGCAGCAGCCCTTCACCACCTCCAGCTTGGCGATTTCCACCAGTCGGGTGCTGCCGACCAGGCTTTCCCGACGGGCATAGGCGTTGCGGAAGCCGATGTCCGTGTATTCCACCTGGGTGTGGGCCAGGCCGTTGTTCGGCGCCGGGTTCAGCACCTGGCGCTGGCCATAGGCATCCAGGATGCTGACGGTGCTGCGGTAGTCTCCCTCCGCCAGATAGCGGGAGCTGCCCACCTCATCACCCTGGCGCACCCACAGATGCTTCAGGCTGGGATGGATGGTGTCCTTGTCCTCGGCTTCGTCCGTCCGCTCCGACTTGACGGTTTTCGGTGGCGGGGAATCCGACAGCCAGAACAGCTCCCCGGCCTGGGCCGGAGCGGCGAGCGGCGGGGCCAGCATCAGGGCCAGCGCCAAAAGCGGGGCCAGATGACGCAGGCGGTGCGATAGGGTGGGCATGCTTTGCTCCTGAAAGAAAGGCGGCGCCTTTTCGGGCGCCGCTGGCCTTAGAACCGGGCTGACAGTTCAACGGCGACGCTGCGACCGGGCATCAGGTAGTACTCGTAGTACTTCTCGTTAAGCAGGTTGTTCACCATCACGCTGGCCTTGAAATGCTTGTCGATCTGGTAGTTCACCCGCAGGTCGGTCAGCCAGTAGCGGGAAGTGCCGGAGTAGATTTCCTTGATCTGGTCCGAATTGAGGGCGCTGGTGTAGCTGAGGCCCGAATAACGGGTGCTCAGGCTGCCGGACCAGTCGTGGTATTTGCCGCGCAGGGCCAGGCTGGCCATGTTCTTCGGGACATAGGTCAGGTACTTGTCCAGCATGCCGGTGCCGGAGTTGTCCTTGGTGATCCTGGCATCGGTCCAGGTGTAGCTGGCGGCGGCGGTCAGCCAGCTGGTCAAAGGCAGGTCGCCGCTCAGTTCGATACCCTTGGTCGTGCCTTCTGCCGCATTGGTTTTCTGGCTGAGGATCGTGACCGTGGCCGGAATCGTCGCGGTGTAGGGGCCGGTGTAAGGGGTCTCCTTCGAGTAGATCATGTCGGTGATCCGGGTGAAGAAGTAGGCCGCCTTGAAATTCGCACCGTTCGGCAGGTTGATTTCCGTACCGAAATCCACTGCCTTTGCCCGTTCCGGCTTCAGGCCGGGGTCCGCCACGATCAGCTTGGGTGCCGAAACGGTGTCGGCAGCGTACATGTCGTACAGCGTCGGGGCGCGGAACGCCGTTCCGGCGGAAGCCTTCAGCGCGACGCTATCGGTCAGCTTGTAGACCGCAGCCAGACGCGGGCTGAGGGCGCCTTCACCGTGGCTGGGAATGTCCTTGCTCGGGGTCGGGCTGCCGACCTTGGCAACATAGCCGCTGGACTTCCAGTCGTCGTAGCGGGCGCCGGCGTACAGGGTCAGCGCCCGGCCGATGCTGATCTGATCCTGCAGGAAGAACGAGCTGGTTTCCGAGCGGCCATCCCCCTGGTCGGTCAGCGCGGTCTTGTTCTCGCCGTCACGCCAGTTGGACAGCGAATACACCGCCCGGTTGAGGTTGGAGCGGTTCAAGGCAACGCCGGCGACGATGAAGTGGTCCTGTCCCAGCGGGAAGTTTAGCTGGGCGGCCAGATCCAGGGTGTTGTTGGGGGTCTGGGTCCGGGTGCCGGCGCCGCTGGTGTAGGTCGCGCCGGCGTTGGGGGAGAGGTACCAGTAATTGCGGTCCGCGTAGGAGGCGTCCAGCTTCAGCAGGAAGTCCCCGGCCAGCTTGCCTTCATAGCCCAGCGTATAAAAATCCTCGGTCTTGGCGCTGGCACCGGGCATCCAGGTGGAGGTTTCCGCCAGGCTGGCCACCCGGCGGCCATCGAGGCTGAGGTTGGTCGCCGGCAGCGCGGTGTTGAGGTAGAGGTTGTAGCGGCTGTAACCCTGGGTCGTCTTGTAGTGGGTCGTGCTGGCCTTCAGCTTGTCGGTCGGGGTCAGGTCGTAATACAGGCTGCCGCTGTAGTTGTCGGTGGTCGAAGGGATCGCGCCCCGGTCACCGATGATGTAGCGGGTGTTGCCGGCGGTGTCGGTGGTTTTTTCCCAGCCATTGACCACGGTGGTGCAGACGCCGCAGGCGG
>JBEBBF010000267.1:0-5382 GCA_041158545.1 Pseudomonadota bacterium
AGCTGAATCAGCAGCTCAACACCCAGGTCAGCGACAGCGTGCAAAACGTCAGTGAAGCCGTGCAGAACGCATCCACCGCTGCCGCTGCGACCGTGACCTCCGCCGTCGCGGCTGTTGCCGAAGCCCCGGTCAGCGCCACCGCCAAGGCCGCCAGCCGCGTCCGCCGCAAACCCGCTGCCCCCAAGGCCTGATGCGTTTCTTTCGTCGGCGCCGCGCTCCCGCGGCCTCCCTCTCCCTGTCATCCCTGCTGTGCCTGCTCAGCCCGCTGGCTGCTGCCGAAGAGGCGGCGCTGGCGACGCTGAGCATTGAAGACCTGCTGCGCACCGAAGTCACTTCGGTGCTGAAGCACACCGCCGAACTGGCCGACACCCCGGCGGCGGTGACCGTCATCCGCCGCGAGGACATCCGCCGGCTGGGCGCGACCACGTTGCCCGACCTGATGCGGGTCGTGCCCGGTCTGCACGTTGCCCAGATCGACAACAACCGCTGGGCCGTCGCCGCCCGCGGCTTCAATGGCTTTTTCGGCAGCAAGCTGCTGGTGCTGGTCGATGGACGCAGCATCTACAACGCCGTCTATTCCGGCGTGTTCTGGGATGCCTTCGATCTGCCGCTGGACAACATTTCCCGGATCGAAATCATCCGCGGCCCCGGCGCGGCGCTGTGGGGGTCGAACGCGGTCAACGGCATCATCAACATCGTCACCCGCACCGCCCAGGAAACCCAGGGCGGCCTGGCCGAGCTTACCGTCGGCAACCTGCAGCAGCACAAGACCGGGCTGCGCTGGGGCAGCAGCAGCGAGGAAGGTCCAGCCTGGCGGGTTTATGGCCAGAGCCACAACCGTTCCGAGAGCCTGCCGGTATCCGGCCAACCCAACCCTGGCGACAGCTCCCGCGCCGACCGTCTGGGCTTCCGCGCCGACCACAATCAGGGCGGCACCGCCTGGATGCTCACCGGCGAGGCCTACCAGGGCCGCAGCGGCGGCGCACCCAATCCCACCGCTTCGACCAGCAACGACATCCGCGGCAGCCATCTGCTCGGCCGGATCAATCATCTGGTCGCCAGCGGCAACAGCCTGCAGCTGCAGGCCTATGTCGATCAATCCTGGCGCAGCGAGCCCGCCTCCGGCTCCGTGCTGGAACAAAACGTGTTCGACCTCGACCTGCAGCAGACCCTGGATCTCAGCGCCAATTACCGGGTGATCTGGGGCGGCGGCCACCGCAATTACCGCTTCTTCTCGCAAAACACCAGCAAGCTGGCCTTCATTCCCGCCCAGTCGGATCGAAACGTCAGCAACCTGTTCGTGCAGAACGAATGGCAGCCGCTGCCCAACGCCTTGACCCTCACCGCCGGCCTGCGCGGGGAATCGGTTCCCAATGCCGGCTGGGCCTGGCAGCCCAACCTACGGGCGATGTGGACCGGCTGGAGCGGCCACACCCTGTGGGCGGCCGCCGGCCACGCAGTCCGGGCGCCCAACCTGTACGAAACCCGGATCGACTTCAACGGCTCGGGCATCCTCCCCGGCTACCGGGTACTCGGCAATCCGGCATTCCAGCCGGAAAAGATCTACTCCCAGGAACTCGGCTGGCGCGCCCAGCTGTCGCCGCAGTTGAGCAGCGACCTGTCGCTGTTCAGCAACCGCTATCGCGACCTGCAGACCCTGGAAGCCTCGTCGCCGACCACCCTCAGCTATTTCAACAATGGCCACGGCCGGACCTACGGGCTGGAATGGGCGCTGGACTGGCAGGCCAGCAACCGCTGGCAATGGCGCAGCGGCTTTTCCTACTACCACGAAGATCTGGCGTTTTCCGCGCCACCCAGCCAGCCCGGCCTGATCTCCTACATCGGCAGCTATCCCAGCCGGCAGCTGTTCCTCAGGGCCCTGATCGACCTCGACCAGCAAAACAAGCTGGACGTCACCTGGCGCGCCGTCGCTGCCCTCAGCAACATCCGCCAGACCCCCGGCTACGGCACGCTGGACCTGCGCTGGTCGCGGCACCTGTCGAAGCAGGCCGATCTGGCGGTCATCGGTCGCAACCTGATCGGCCCCCGTCACTATGAAATCGCCCGTCAGCCCTTCTTCCAGCAGACCGTCGTCCGCCCCGAAGTCCTGCTCACGCTGAGCCTGCGCTTCTGAGGGATTGCCGTTGATGGGCTTTTTCCGCTCCTTCCGTCGCCAAGCATCCCAGTTGCTGCCGCTGCTGCTGGGCCTGGTGATCGGGCTGGCCAGCACCGGCCTGCGGGCGCAGCAGCCAACGGAAGCGGAGGTCAAGGCCGCGCTGGTGGCCAAAGTCGCCGCCTATACCGAATGGCCGGAAAAGGTGGCGCCACGCAACCAGACCATCATCTGCGTCGCCGGGCGCGGCCCGACCGTCGATTCCCTGCGCAACTTCGACGGCCGCACGGTCTATGGCCGCAACCTCAGCATCGTTCCCCGGCTGCGCCACACCGACGCCGGCAACTGCCACATCCTGTTCATCGGCGAAACCGCCAACCGCAACCCGGACGAATGGCTGCTGGAAGTGGCCGACCTGCCGGTGCTGACCATCGGCGACAGCGAGGAATTCACCGGCCACGGCGGCATCATCGGCCTCTACCGGGACGACAACCACCGGGTCAGCATGGAAGTCAATCTGTCGGCAATGCGTCGCGCCGGCGTCCGGCTCAGCGCCCACCTCCTCAAACTGGTGCGAACCTATGGGCGTTGACATCAAGAACATCGGCTCGATCCGTTCGCAACTGCGCAACGCGCTGGCGATGACCGCCGCGGCGGTGATTGCGATCTACGCGACGATCACGCTGTGGCAAAACCTCAACGAACTGGATAACGCCCACCGCACCGCGATCAACACGCTGTCGGAAATCACCGCGCTCAACCTCGAAGCTCCGCTGGTATTCGACGACCCCAAAGCGGCCCAGGACACCCTGGTCACGCTGAACAAGGAGCCGACCATCCTTGAAGTCCAGGTCCGGGACTTCAAGCACGGCGGTGTGATGTTCGCCCGCCACACCCCGCCGGACCGGGCGGAACCGGCGCTGATCACCCGCTGGCTGCCGCCAGAATGGAACCGGATCTCGCCGACGCTGGAAATCAAGGCGCGTAACGAAACCGTGGGCAGCGTCACGCTGATCGCCAGCCGCGACACCTATTTCGCCGCGGTCGGCCGCAGCCTGCTGATCTGGGCGCTGACCACCATCGCCGCGCTGCTGGTCGCCGGCTGGATCGCCCGGGATCTGCAACGCAAGATCACCGCCCCCCTCGACGAACTGGACAGCCGGGTCCAGGAAATCAGTCACACCAAGAATTACAGCAGCCGCATCTACGGCGACTACCAGGACGAAGTCGCCCGGCTGATCAACAGCTTCAACACCATGCTGGGCGAAATCCAGGCCCGGGACAAGGAACTGGCCGGCCACCGGGACGCCCTCGAAGCCGAAGTCCGGGAGCGAACCGCAGAACTGACCGCCTCCCGCGACGCCGCCGAGGAAGCCAACCGGGTCAAGAGCCGCTTCCTGGCCAACATGAGCCACGACATCCGCACCCCGCTGAACGGCATTCTGGGGATGACCCGACTGTTGCTGAAGAGCCAGCAGCAGCCGGAACAGGCGCACATGACCCGCACCATCCTCAATTCCAGCCAGACCCTGCTGAACCTGCTGAACGACATCCTCGACCTGTCGAAGATCGAAGCCGGCAAGACCCGGATCGAAGCCGCCCCGTTCGAACTGGCGGAAACCCTGGACAACACCGCGATGCTGCTGGCTGAAAACGCCCAGCAGAAGGGGCTGGAATACATCCTGTGGCAGGGCGACGGCCTGCCGCAAAAGGTCGAAGGCGACGCCAACCGGCTGCGGCAGGTGCTGTTCAACCTGCTCGGCAACGCCGTCAAATTCACCACCCACGGCAAGGTGATCTTCCACGCCGAGCGCCTGCCCGCCGCCACGCCCGGCCAGGCCCAGCTGCGCTTCTCGGTCCGCGACACCGGCATCGGCATTTCCCGCGACGAGCAAGGCAAGCTGTTCCAGGCTTTCACCCAGGCCGACACCTCCACGACCCGCCGCTACGGCGGCACCGGCCTCGGCCTGGCGATTTCCCGCGAGCTGGTGCAGTTGATGGGCGGCGAAATCCAGCTCGACAGCAGCCCCGGCCAGGGCTCCTGCTTCAGCTTCGAACTCCGGCTGCCGGTGCAGGAAGAAGGCCGGGAACCGGCGCTGCCGACCCCGCACCCGCCGCATCAGGTGCTGCTGGTCGAGCGGGACACCCAGACCGGCGACATCCTGACCAGCTATCTCAGCCACGCCGGCTTCGATGTCAGCCGGGCGACCAGCCCGGAACTGGCGCAAAGCCTGCTGGGACCGGGCCATCAGTTCGATCTGGTGATCGTGGACATCCGTCACCATTCGGCCTTCGACTCCCGCTGGACCAGCATGGCCCAGGCTTCGGTCCATCCCTGCCAGTGGCTGGCGCTGGCGCATATTGGCGATCCCCCGCCGCCGCCGCCCTTCTGCCTGCAACTGCCCAAACCGGTTTCCCGGCGTGAGCTGGTCCTGACCGTGCTCAGGCTGCTGGAGCCGGACAGCCTGCCCAAGGTGCCGAAGATCGAGCAGGAACGGCCGCCGCAGTTCAACGCCACCATCCTGCTGGCCGAAGACAACCTGACCAATCAGGAAGTCTGCCGCAGCCTGCTCGCCAGCCTCGGCTGTCAGGTGATCATCGCCAACAACGGCGAGGAAGCCCTGGACCTGCTGAATTGCCGGGACTTCGATCTGGTGCTGATGGATTGCCAGATGCCAGTGATGGACGGCTACACCGCCACCCGCCACTGGCGGGACCGTGAGAAGGAAAAAGGGCTGACGCCGACGGCGATCATCGCGCTGACCGCCAACTCCTTCGCCGAAGACCGGGAACGCTGCCTGGCGACCGGCATGGACGACTTCCTCGCCAAACCCTTCGACGACGACGACATGCTGCGGCTGCTGCAGGAATGGCTGGACACCGCAAACCAGGTACCGGCCGGCAACCCGCTCAGCCCGACCCTGCCGCTGCAGATCGGCAAGGCGCTCGTCCTGGAACCCAAACTGCTCGAAAAATACGCCGCCCGCTTCCCGATGGACGGCGCCCAGCGCACCCGCAGTCTGGTCGAGCAATTCCTCAAATCCTCGCAGAACTACCTCAACCAGCTGGCGCTATGGCCGCATCAGGAGGCCGAAGTGGCCCTGCGCGCCGCCCACACCCTGCGCTCCGCCTCCGCCTCGGTCGGCGCCCACCGGCTGGCGGCGCTGGCCGGGGAAATCGAGGAGCGGCTCAATCGGCAGGACGGCGACTGCCGGCCGCTGATCGATGCATTGCCGCCGTGCATGGGCGACACCCGCCAGGCGCTGGAC
>JBEBBF010000268.1:0-3430 GCA_041158545.1 Pseudomonadota bacterium
GCCTCACCTCCAGGAATTCTGACTAGACAGGTCAGATTCTAGTGCATGGGGCCTGGAGCAGGAAGCGATTGTGGGAAGTTGCGCCTCAACGCCGCATAACGAACCCACCCCGCCCGCTCACCCCGTCAGCATCACCCTTTCCCCCGTCTCTGCCGAGCGCAGGATGGCGTCGGCGATGGCGAGGGCGGCGAGGCCGTCCTGGCCGCTGCAGGCGGGGGGGCGTGGTTGGTGGAGGGCTGCGGCGAGGTCGTTGACGGCGTGGAGCAGGGTGTCGTGGAGGCCGGCGTCGGCGTTTTCGCTTTCGAGCAGGGTTTGGTAGCCGGCGTAGCGGGGGCTGGGGCCGGCGAGTTCGAGGCGGTAGCGGTGGCCGGATTCGGTGAGGCTGAGGCGGCCGTGGCTGCCGACCAGCTCCAGTTCAAACAGGCTGTAGCGGCGGGCGTCGAGGGCGTGGAGCTGGCCGATGGCGCCGTTGGCGAGGCCGAGGCGGGCGTCCAGGGTCGGGTCCGGGCCGCTTTCGCCCAGGCCGTTGCTGCCTTCGACCCAGGCGACTTCCCCGGCGAAGAGGCGCAGCCAGTCGAACCAGTGGCTGCCGTTGTGGCGGGTGCCCTTGGTGTAATAGCCGTGGAAGCGGCAGAGGTCGCCGATCAGTCCGGCGCGTAGCCGGGCGGCGAGCGCCTGGTGGCCGGGGGCGTAGCGGCGGGAGTAGTTCACGGCCAGCGTCACGCCCTGCTGCCGGGCGCTGGCGACTAGGGCGCGGGCTTCGGCGAGGTCGAGCGCCAGGGGTTTTTCCGCCAGGATGGCGCGGAGTCCGGGCTGGGCCAGCGCCTGCCGCAGCTGGTCGCCGTGGCTGGCGTCCGGGGTGCAGATGCTGACGATTTCCGGGGCGCATTCGGCGTAGAGCCGGGCCGGGTCGGTATAGGCGGGGACTTGCCAGGCGGCGCCGGCGGCGCGGGCCTTGTCCGGGTCCAGGTCGCAGACGCCGACCAGCCGGGTGTCCGGGCAGGCGGCGTAGGCGGCGGTGTGGGCGTAGATGCCGGCGCTGCTGCTGAATTGCCAGCCGGCGCCGATCAGGCCGCAGCCGATTACCGCGGCGCGGTAGGGGCGGGGGCTGTTCACCCGATCAGCTCCCAGCTCATCGGCGTGCCGCGTTTGACCGGGCGGCTGACCCGCTTGCCGAGCAGGGTTTCGTAATACTTCGGCGGCAGGCCGAAGCCGGGGCGGATGGCGCGCAGGTTGTCCGGACTCAGCACTTCGCCGGCTTCCAGGTCGCGGACGACGTAAAGCGAGCGGCGGAAGACCCGGGAGCCGGATTCCGCCTTGTTGCTGCCGTAGCTGATCTGCCCCAGCGCCTGCCAGGCCCGTTCGCTTTCGGTGACCAGCGCGGCGAATTCTTCCGGCTCCAGCGAGAAGGCGCTGTCCACGCCGCCGTCGGCGCGGCGCAGCGTGAAGTGCTTTTCGATGACCGTGGCGCCCAGCGCCACGCTGGCCACGGCGGCGCCCAGGCCCAGCGTGTGGTCGGACAGCCCGACCTGGCAGCCAAAGAGCTGCTGCAGATGCGGCAAGGTGCGGATGTGGCTGTTTTCCGGGGTGGCCGGGTAGGAGCTGGTGCATTTGAGCAGCACCAGATCCCGGCCGCCGGCGGCCTGCACCGTGCGCACCAGTTCGTCCAGCTCGGCCAGCGTCGCCATGCCGGTGGAGACGATCAGCGGCTTGCCGGTGGCGGCAACCTTGCGGATCAGCGGCAGGTCGGCGTTTTCGAAGGAGGCGATCTTGTACATCTCGACGCCCAGGCTTTCGAGGAAATCGACGGCGGTTTCGTCGAAGGGCGTGCTGAAGGGAATCATCCCCAGCTGGCGGGCGCGGTCGAAGATCGGCGCGTGCCATTCCCAGGGGGTGTAGGCCTCCTGGTAGAGCTTGTACAGCGAGGTGCCGTGCCAGGGGCTGGCCGGGTCGCCGATGTGGAATTCCCCTTCGTCCAGATCCAGCGTCATGGTGTCCGGGGTGTAGGTCTGAATCTTCAGCGCGTGGGCGCCGGCGGCCGCGGCGGCCTCGACGATGGCCAGCGCCCGCTCCAGGGACTGGTTGTGGTTGCCGGACATTTCGGCAATCACCAGCGGGGGCTGCGCCGGGCCGATGGCGCGCCGGCTCAGTCGGATTTCAGCGGGGAAGTTCGGGGTCATCGGAGTCCGCCTTCTGCAGGAAAAGTTGGTAACGGTGGCCGCGCAGCTCGAAGAAGGCCGGGTAATGCTGCGGGTCGGCGATGCGGAGCTGGTCGAAAAGGGCGGCCAGGCTTTGCGCCGGATCGAGCCGGCTGTCTTCCGGCGTCCGCCGCCGGTAGTGGCTGATGCCCTGATCCGGCTGGGGCTGCGGTGTCAGCGTGTCGCAGTGTGCCACGGCGAAATCCATCAGCTCCAGCTCCGCGGCGAACAGCGCGGCGTGGATTTCATCGACCAGTTCGTGGCCGGCGAAATGCAGCCAGGTCTTGTGCCAGATCGCGCCGCTGTCGATCTGCTCGGCGGCTTCGAGCAGCGTCACGGCGATCTCCTGCCGGCCTTCGAGGATCTGCCAGACCAGCGGCGACCAGCCGCGGCCGGCGGGGAGGTCGCTGGCGTGGATCACCAGACTGTGGCGGTAGCGGCTGCGGGTCGTCGCGTCGATCCGCTGGTGGCAGGAGATCAGGAACAGCAGGTCGCCGCCGGAAAGTTCCGCCGGGCCATGGACCAGCTCGACGTCGTGCTGGGGCCGCTGCGCCCGCTGCCAGGCTTGCAGGTGCGGGAACACCGGGTGGTCGGCGTGGGTGCAGACGATGGAAATTTTCATGGATGCAGTCCGGCAAGAAGGAGATCGGCGACCCGTTCGGCGCCCCGACCATCGACCAGCGCCAGCCCGGCGGCGGACTGGGCGGCGAGGCGGGCGTGGTCGGCCAGCGCGGCGCCAAGTCGCTCGGCCAGTTCTCCGTCGCTGAGCCGGCGGGCGTCGCCGAGAAAGGTGTGCAGCCCGGCGTCGGCGGCGGCGCGGGCGATGGGCAGCTGATTGTCGGCCAGCGCCAGCACGATGGCCGGCAGCCCGGTGGCGGCCCGCTCCCAGGTGGTGGCGCCGGTGGCGCCGAGGGCGAGGTCGGCCTCCAGCAGGAGCGGGCAGGGCTCGTCCTGCGGCGGCAGCAGCCGGATGCCGGGGTGGCCTTGCCAGCGGGCTTCCAGGGCGGGCCGGTGCGGGTTGCTTGGGCCGATCAGCGCATCGATCGCCAGCTCGGGGTGCAGCCGGGTCAGCAATTCCAGCACCCGGCCGCTCAAGTTGTCCGCGTCGGCGCCGCCGAAAAACAGCAACAGCCGTTGCGGCGGCCAGCGGCGCGGGCGGGCGCAGGCGTGGGCGGCGGCAAAGGCCGGGCGCAGCAGCGCGTAATCCGGGCCAAGCAGGCAGCGGGCGTGGG
>JBEBBF010000269.1:0-7568 GCA_041158545.1 Pseudomonadota bacterium
GCTCGGGCATGGACGCCGTGGGCCTGGCCGCCCGCACCCTCAAGGCCGGTGAAGCCGGGCTGATGCTGGCGGGCGGCGTGGAGAGCATGAGCCGCGCCCCCTTCGTCATGCCCAAAGCCACCAGCGCCTTCAGCCGTGACAACGCGGTGTACGACACCACCATCGGCTGGCGCTTCGTCAACAAGCTGATGAAGGAGATGCACGGCGTCGACTCCATGCCCGAGACCGCCGAGAACGTGGCCACCGATTTCAAGATCAACCGCGAAGACCAGGACCGCTTCGCCCTGGCCAGCCAGAAGAAGACCGTGGCCGCGCAGGCCGCCGGCTTCTTCGACGCCGAAATCTGCCCCGTGACGCTGCCGCAGAAGAAGGGCGACCCGCTGGTGGTGGGCCGGGATGAACACCCGCGTGACACCAGCCTGGAGGCGCTGGCCAAATTGAAGGGCGTGGTGCGCCCCGACGGCACGGTGACCGCCGGCAACGCCAGCGGCGTGAACGACGGCGCTTGCGCGCTGCTGCTGTCCAGCGAGGCGGCGGCCGCCCGCCACGGCCTGACGCCGCGTGCCCGCGTGGTGGGCATGGCCACCGCCGGCGTGGCGCCGCGCGTCATGGGCATCGGCCCGGCGCCGGCCACCCAGATGCTGATGGCCCAGACCGGCCTGAGCCTGGCGCAGATGGACGTGATCGAGCTGAACGAGGCTTTCGCCGCCCAGGCGCTGGCGGTGTTGCGCCAGCTGGGCCTGCCCGATGCGGGCGAACACATCAACCCCAACGGCGGGGCCATCGCCCTGGGCCACCCGCTCGGGATGAGCGGCGCCCGGCTGGTGACGACCGCCGCCTACGAATTGCGCCGCCGCGGCGGCCGCTATGCGCTGTGCACGATGTGCATCGGCGTCGGTCAGGGCATCGCCCTGATCATCGAACGGCTGTAACCCCAAACCCAGAGGAGACAAACCATGAAACTTCGCAACCTGCTCGCCGCCGCCACGCTGGCCGTCGGCAGCCTTTCCGCACTGGCGGCTGATCCGATCAAGGTCGGCTCGGTGCTGTCCGTCACCGGCCCCGCCGCCTTCCTCGGCGATCCGGAGCTGAAGACGCTGCAGCTCTACGTCGAGGAAATCAACAAAAAGGGCGGCGTGCTCGGGCGCCCGCTACAACTGGTGCATTACGACGATGGCAGCGATGCCAACAAGGCCAACGGCTTCGGCAAGCGCCTGATCGACGACGACAACGTCGATGTGATCGTCGGCGGCACGACCACCGGCTCGACGATGTCGATGGTGCCGCTGGTCGAACGGGCCGGCGTGCCCTTCGTCTCGCTGGCCGGGGCGGTGGTGATCGTCGAGCCGGTGAAGAAGTGGGTGTTCAAGACCCCGCATACCGACCGGATGGCGGCGGAAAAGGTGTTTGAAGACATGAAGAAGCGTGGCCTGTCCAAGGTGGCGCTGCTGTCCGAGACCAGCGGTTTCGGCCAGTCCGGCAAGAAGGAAACCGAAGCGGTGGCCGGCAAGTACGGCATCACGCTGGTGGCCAATGAGACCTATGGTCCCAAGGATACGGACATGAGCCCGCAGCTGACCAAGATCAAGAACACCGCTGGCGTCCAGGCCGTGTTCGTCTTCGGTCTGGGCCAGGGTCCGGCCATCGTGACCAAGAACTACAAGCAGCTGGGCATCACGCTGCCGCTGTATCAGTCCCATGGCGTGGCTTCCGACGAATTCCTCAAGCTGGCCGGCCCCGCCGCCGAGGGCGTGCGCCTGCCGTCCCCGGCGCAGTTGATCCCGGAAAAGCTGCCGGCGAATGACCCGCAGAAGCCGGTGGTGACCGCCTACGACAAGGCCTACAAGGAGCGTTACAAGCAGGACGTGTCGACCTTCGGCGGCTACGCCTACGACGGCCTGATGCTGGTGGTGGAGGCGATGAAGCGGGCCGGCAGCACCGACAAGGCCAAGGTCCGCGACGCACTGGAAGCAACGAAGGGCTACGTCGGCAGCAGCGGCAACGTGAACATGTCCGCCAGCGACCACATGGGCCTCGACCTCTCCGCCTTCCGGATGCTGGAAGTGAAGAACGGCGACTGGGCGCTGGCGCAGTAAGGCCGGGAGAACATCCTCGTGAGTTTATGGGCGGCCTTCGCGCCGCCCGTTTTTTTCGGGAGTAGACGATGAATCAATGGGTGGTCACGGAAGTGATCGGCAAGGTCGGGCTGATCCGGATCAACCGGCCGGAGGCGATGAACGCGCTGAACAACACGGTGGTGGAGGGCATCGGCGCCGCGGTGGATGCCTTCGAGGCGGACGAGAATATCGGCTGCATCGTGCTGACCGGCAACGACAAGGCCTTCGCCGCCGGGGCGGACATCGGCTTCATGGCCGAATTCGACTACATGCACGCCTACAAGACCGACTTCATCACCCGCAACTGGGAACGGATCAAGACCGCGAGGAAGCCGGTGATCGCCGCAGTGGCCGGCTTCGCGCTGGGCGGCGGCTGCGAGCTGGCGATGATGTGCGACATGATCTTCGCCGCCGACAGCGCCCGCTTCGGCCAGCCGGAGATTCGCCTGGGCACGCTGCCCGGCGCCGGGGGCACCCAGCGGCTGCCGCGGGCCGTGGGCAAGGCCAAGGCGATGGACCTCTGCCTGACCGCCCGGATGATGGATGCCGTCGAGGCGGAAAAGGCCGGGCTGGTGGCGCGGGTGATGCCGGCGGCGGAACTGCTGGCGGAAACCCTGAAGGCCGCCCAGACCATCGCCGGCTATTCGCTGCCGGTGGTGATGATGATCAAGGAGTCGGTCAACCGCGCCTTCGAATCCGGGCTCAACGAGGGCCTGCTGTTCGAGCGCCGGGTGTTCCACGCCGCCTTCGCGCTGGAAGACCAGAAGGAAGGCATGGCCGCCTTCGTCGAAAAGCGCAAACCGCAATTCCGCAACCGCTGAGGCCGACCATGTACCAGACCCTGGAAATCGACTACGCCGGCCCGGTGGCGACGATCTGGATGAACCGCCCGGCGGTGTTCAACGCCTTCGACGAACAGCTGATCGCCGAACTCGCCCACGCCTGTCAGGCACTGGACCGGGACGAGCGGGTCCGCGTCGTCGTCCTCGGCGGCCGTGGCCGGCATTTCTCCGCCGGCGCCGACCTCAACTGGATGCAACGCGCCGCCGCCGCCAGCGAAGCGCAAAACCTCGCCGACGCCCGCGCCTTCGCGACGATGCTGCAAAGCCTGTCCGACATGGGGAAGCCGACGATTGCCCGGGTCCAGGGCGCCGCCCTCGGCGGCGGCACCGGCCTCACCGCCGCCTGCGACATCGCCCTCGCCAGCGAGGACGCCCAGTTCGCCACCTCGGAAGTGAAATTCGGGATCATCCCGGCGGTGATCAGCCCCTATGTGCTGCGCGCCATCGGCCCCCGCCACGCCCTGCGCTACTTCCAGAGCGGCGAAAAATTCGACGCCCGCCGGGCCGAGGCCCTCGGCCTGGTCAGCGAAGTCGTCCCCCTCGACCAGCTCGACGCCGCCCTGTCCCGCCTGACCACCGCCCTGCTCAGCGGCGGCCCCGGCGCCCAACAAGCCGCCAAATCCCTGATCGCCGCCATCCACGGTCGCCCCCTCGACGCCCGGACCCGCGAAGAAACCGCCCAACGCATCGCCCGCCAACGCAGCACCCCCGAAGCCCGCGAAGGCTTCGCCGCGTTCTTCGAGAAACGGGCGGCGGCGTGGGTGGGGCAGGGGTGAGATTGGTCCGCGTCGGGCGGATGCCTGTCAGGGCGTGGCCTGATCGAGATCGGAAAAATTGCTGATTTTCACCGCGCCGTCCGGGAAGCGGGCAACCACCTCCAGTTGCCCGCCCAGCGCTTCGATGTGGCTGCGCAGTGTGGATAAGTACATGTCGGTGCGGCGCTCCAGCTTGGCGATGGCCGGCTGCTGGACGTGAAGCACCTTGGCCAGTTCCTGCTGTGACAGCCCGCGGGCTTGCCGTAATTCATGCAGGGGCATCTCGCGCAGCAGCGTGAGGGCTTGTTCTTCAGCGAGGACTTGGGCATCCGGCGACATGGCCGCGCGGAGGTCAGCGAATTTTTTGGCCATCAAGCCATCCTTCCTTCGTCAGTTCGAGCAGATGCTCGTCATAAAGCCGGTCGGCAATCGGTATGTTGACTTGATACCAGCGCGCCTGGCCGGACTTGTCCCCTGCAAGCAGGAGAATCGCATGGCGCAAGGGGTCAAAGGCGTACAGCGTGCGGAACGGTCGCCCGCCGTGCTGAGTTCGCAATTCCCGCATGTGGCCATGTCTTGATCCGCTGATGCTGCTGCTGTGCGGGTAGCCCAGATTCGGACCCAAGCGCTCCAGCAGACTCACGGAAGCCGCAACCGAGGCTTGTTCCTTATCCGATAGCGCCGACCACCAGCGACCAAACTCGTCGGTGTACTCAACTTCCCAAGGCATGGTGCACTGTAACTCCCTGAAAAATATTCCGTCAAAGGAATTTATTTCGCTGCTGCCGGGTGCGAATCACGGGTGGTGAGCCATTCCATGGGCAGGCGGCAAGGAGTATGCCAATTTTCTTTTCTGGGTGTTCCATATGGCATGGAAATCGGTGGGGTGTCGTAAAGACGGCGTTAAGCCTCAGACGTGACCATTCCTTGCCCGGAAATCGGATGCGTGTTTCCCCGTGCGTCCGCCTGACCGGCGTGCCTGCTTTACTTCCGTCAAGGCGGCTGCGGTACTGGCGGGGGCGGGTTCAGTGCGGCATGGCGAGGTGCTGGACGCCAAAGTGTTCGGCAAGGGTGGCCAGGCGTTTGTCCTGGGTCCACAGCTCGACCCCTGGGGTCAGCAAGGTCGAGGCAAGCAGGACCAGGTCAATCAGGCCGCAGCCTTTGCCCGATAGATTTTCCCGCTCAATGAAAGCGATGGTTTCCTGGATCGTTGCTTGCTGGGCGGGCTGCAGCTGATGCAGGTCGCTGAGCGTTTTGCTGCGAAGCGGCGGGGTGCCGCAGGCGATTTCGCCGATCACGAAGGGGTGCGTGACGACCAGATCAAGCAGCAACAAATCCACGAGGTGTGCGCTGCCATTCCGGAAATGCTCGACCCAGACCGAGGTGTCGACGAGCACCCGTTTCATTCTTCGTCTGTCTTTTGCCGGCGGGGGATGTCCTGCAGTTCGGGGAGGCTGGCCCCCAGTGCCGCCAGCCGTTTTGCTGCCTGAACCCGGATGAATGTCTTGATGGCTTCCCGGAATAGATCGGATTTGTCCATCGTCGGATCAGCCATCTCCAGGGCTTGTTGATACAGGGTGTCGTCCAGGCTGACAGTGGTGCGCATGATCGCCGCTTTCATCATTGATGATGTGATTTTGCATCAACGCAGGCATCGGAACAACGAAGGGGGCATTGCCGCCGCCGTGCGCCGGTGTTTACTCCGGCACCTTTGCTTCCCCCAGGCCGCCGATGCGGGCGGAGAGGGCGGCGGCGTGGCGCTTGAGGCTGCTGACAACGTGCCCGTCCGGGCTGGGATCGAACATGCCCTGGACGCCGACGACGGCGAGGGCCATGGTGATTTCGTTGCGGAAGTTGAACACCGGGGCGGCGACGGCTTCGACGCCGGGGACGCGGTGGAATTTGTCGGTGCTGGCGTAGCCGCGTTCGCGGACTTCGGCGAGCAGGGCCTCGACGCCGGCGCGGGTGCGCAGCTCCGGCGGGACGTCCGGGGCTTTCATTTCGGCGGCGAGCAGCGGCGCCACGGCTTTCTTGGGCATCCAGGCGGCGAAGACGCGGCCGGTGGCGGAGGCGAGCAGATCGACGACGGTGCCGGTGATGACATTGACGGTGATCGGCTGGCGCGGTCTTTCCCAGCGGACGATGACCGGGCCGCGGTCGCCCCAGACGGCGAGGGCGGTGGTCTGGTTGATTTCGTCGCGCAGCTCGGCGATGACGTTGAGGCCGAGGCGGACCCGGTCGAGCCGGTCGAGGGCGACGAGGCCGAGGTTGAGGGCGAAGCCGCCGAGGTCGTAGCGGGAATTGAGCGGGTCCTGCTCGACCAGGCCGGCGCGGATCAGGCTGACCAGGTAGCGGTGGGCTTTCGGGGCGGGCATGCCGGCGGCGGCGGCGATGTCCTTCAGCATCATCGAGCGTTGGCCATCGACCATGGCGCGCAGGATGCTCATGCCGATTTCCAGCGATTGCACGCCGTGCTTGCCCTCCTGGCGCTCGGTTTTGTCGTCGTCGTTGCCGTACATGGGGCCTCCTTGAAGTTCTGTATAGCGAAATCGATTCTATAATACGCGACCTTGTTTTCGGGAATTCCGCCATGACTTCGCTTCGCGTCTATGCCATCGACGGCATCGTGCCGGTGGTCGATCCGACTGCCTTTGTTCATCCCAGCGCCGTGCTGATCGGCGATGTGATCGTCGGCCCCGGCTGCTATGTCGGCCCTTGCGCCAGCCTGCGCGGCGATTTCGGCCGGTTGATCCTGGAGGCCGGTGCCAATCTGCAGGACGGCTGCGTGATGCACGGCTTTCCGGGCACCGACACCGTGGTCGCCGAGGACGGGCATATCGGCCACGGCGCGGTGCTGCACGGTTGTCGGGTCGAGCGCAACGCGCTGGTCGGGATGAACGCGGTGGTCATGGATAACGCGGTGGTCGGCGAGTCGAGCATCGTCGCGGCGTCGGCCTTCGTGAAGGCCGGCGAGGTGATCCCGCCCAGAAGCCTCGTCGCCGGCGTGCCGGCCAAGGTGATCCGGCCGCTGAGCGAGCAGGAAGTCACCTGGAAGGGCGACGGCACCCGGACTTATCAGGAGCTGACCCGGCGCTGCCTGGCCACCCTGGTCGAAACCGCGCCGCTCAGCGCCATCGAGCCCGACCGCAAACGCATCGTGATGCCCGACGTGGTGCCGCTGATGGATTTGAAGAAGCGGGGTTAGGGCGCGGTTCGGGTTTGCCTGATAGAGCGGCGGGGAAATTCACCTCCGTGCAATAAATGCGAAAAAAGCTTGCAATTTCCCGGCGATCCGTTAGACTGCGCGGCCTTCGACACCAAGCCCAGGTGGCGGAATTGGTAGACGCACTAGTTTCAGGTACTAGCGGGTAACTCCGTGGAGGTTCGAGTCCTCTCCTGGGCACCAGATGTTGAAGCATTGTCGTTCCGGGTCCCCATCGTCTAGAGGCCTAGGACATCGCCCTTTCACGGCGGTAACCGGGGTTCGAATCCCCGTGGGGACGCCAGCAGCGAGCTGGAGTGGTAGTTCAGTTGGTTAGAATACCGGCCTGTCACGCCGGGGGTCGCGGGTTCGAGCCCCGTCCACTCCGCCAGCACCATGTGACGACGCGGGAGTAGCTCAGTTGGTAGAGCGCAACCTTGCCAAGGTTGAGGTCGCGAGTTCGAGACTCGTTTCCCGCTCCAGATTTGACGACAAGGGGAAGCCAGAGCGGCTTCCCCTTTCGCATTTCGACGCCGGGTCGCGCCGCTACAATCGGGACCATGGCGGGGTGGCAGAGTGGCCATGCAGCGGACTGCAAATCCGTGTACGCCGGTTCGATTCCGACCCCCGCCTCCATTGCATCTTCTCCGCG
>JBEBBF010000270.1:0-3077 GCA_041158545.1 Pseudomonadota bacterium
ACTGTTCTCCGAAGCCCTGTTCGGCAAGGCCCTGGTTTTCGACCACAAGACCCTGTTCGCCTTTGCCTCCTGGGGCATTTTCGCGACGCTGCTGATCGGCCGCCATGTTTATGGCTGGCGCGGCCGCAAGGCGCTGCACTGGACACTGGCCGGCTTTGCGGTGCTGTTGCTGGCCTACCTGGGCAGCCGCTTCGTCGTCGAAGTCATCCTCGGCCGTGGCTGATCTGCCGCTGACCGCCCTGCTGGGCGCCCTGCTGATCCTGCTGATCTGCTCCGGGTTCTTCTCCGGTTCGGAAACGGCGATGATGGCCGCCAACCGCTATCGCCTGCGGCACCGGGCGCAACAAGGACACCGCGGCGCCAAGCTGGCCATTGCCCTGCTCGACCGGACCGACAAGCTGCTGGGCGTCATCCTGCTCGGCAACACGCTGATCAACGCTGCCGCGGCCACGCTGACCGGCTACATCGCGCTGGCTCTTTTTGTAGATTCGAAATGGGCGCTGGAAATCGGCACGCTGTGCATCACCTTCGCGCTGCTGGTGGTTTCCGAAATCACCCCCAAGGTCGTCTGCGCCGCCTACGCCGACCGGCTGGCGCCCATCGTCAGCTACATGCTGACGCCGCTGCTGCGCCTGGCCTCGCCGGTGATCTGGTTCGTCAATCTGTTCGTCACCGCCCTGTTGCGCCTGTTCCGCTTCTCCGCTGCCGGCATGCACGAAAGCAGCAAATTGTCCCCGGAAGAGCTGCGCAGCCTGGTGCTGGAATCGGCGCATTTCATCCCGCAACAGCACCGCAGCATCCTGCTGAACCTGTTTGAACTGAACAAGATCGCCGTCGAGGACGTCATGACCCCCCGCGGCAATCTCGAACTGCTGGACCTCAACCTGCCCTGGGACGAGGTCGTCGGCCAGCTTTCGACCAGCCATCACAGCCGGCTGCCGGTGTGCCTGGACAGCCTGGACCAGTTGCTGGGCGTCCTGCCGCTGCGCCGGCTGATCGGCGACGCCCAGCGCGGCGAGCTGAACGAAGCCAGCCTGCGGGAGCAGATCGTCGCCCCCTACTTCATTCCCGCCGGCACCCCGGCCTTTTCCCAGCTCGGCTTCTTCCAGGAAAACCGGCAGCGGGTCGGCTTTGTCGTGGATGAGTACGGCGAGATTCTCGGCCTGATCACGCTGGAAGACATCGTTGAAGAACTGGTTGGCGAATTCACCACCTCGCTGTCCGGCCTGGGCCGCAGCCTGGATTGGGAAGACGGCGCCTGCGTCATCGAAGGCAGCCGCCCGCTGCGGGAGATCAACCGCCAGCTCGAACTCGACCTGCCGCTCGACGGCCCGAAAACCCTCAACGGCCTGATCCTCGAACACTTCCAGGACATCCCGGAAGCCGGCGTCAGCCTGAAAATCGCCGGAATTGCCATCGAAATCCTGCAAACAGAGGACCGCAGCGTCAAAACCGCCAAACTGTTCCGCCCCGCTGGCTGAGACTGTTTTGAGCAACGGCGTCTGACTTTACAAAGCCCCATCCCCCATGCATCATCGCCAGCGACCTGCGTCCCCCGCCCTCTTTCACTGAATCCACCATGGCCACACCCAATCCTGCTGCCCCGATGAGCGGTCTTGCCCGTGCGCTGGTTCAGGCCGGGCGTCTGAAGGAAAACGAAGCGGAACAACTGCTGGCCGAGGCCAACGCCCACAAGACCAGCTTCATTGAACAACTGGTCAACAGCCGCAAGGCAAGCGGTCTGGAAATTGCCCGTTTTGCCGCCGAAACCTTCGGCTACCCGCTGTTCGACCTCAGCGCCTACGACGAAGCCCACATTCCGGCCAACGTCATCGACCGCAAGCTGATTGCCACCCACAAGGTCGCGCCGCTCAACAAACGGGGTAACCGGCTCTCGCTGGCCATTGCCGACCCGACCAATCTGCGGGCGCTCGACGAAATCCGTTTCCAGAGCGGCCTGGCCGTAGACCCGGTGGTGGTCGAGGAAGCCCGGCTGCTGCCGCTGGTCACCCGGCTGGCCGAATCCGCCGAAGACACGCTGAAAAACCTGGGCGGCGAGGACATCAACCTCGACTTCCTCGACGAGGAAAGCGCCGGCAAGGCGGAAGAATCGACGCTGCAGGAAATCGACGACGCGCCGGTGGTGAAATTCCTGCAGAAGATGCTGCTGGACGCCATCAACGACGGCGCCTCCGACATCCACTTCGAGCCCTACGAAAAGTATTACCGCATCCGCTTCCGGGTGGATGGCATCCTGCGCGAAGTCGCGACACCGCCGCTGGCGATCAAGGACAAGCTGGCTTCGCGGATCAAGGTCATTTCCCGGCTCAACATCGCCGAAAAGCGGATTCCCCAGGATGGCCGGATGAAGCTGGTGCTGTCCAAGAGCCGGGCCATCGACTTCCGGGTCAGCACGCTGCCGACGCTGCACGGCGAAAAGATCGTCATGCGGATTCTCGACCCGACCTCGGCAACCCTGGGCATCGAAGCCCTGGGCTACGAGCCGGAACAGAAGGCCTTGCTGGTCGACGCGATCAACCGCCCTTACGGCATGGTGCTGGTCACCGGCCCCACCGGCTCCGGCAAGACGGTGTCGCTCTACACCTGCCTCAACATCCTCAACCAGCCGGGCACCAATATTTCCACCGCGGAAGACCCGGCGGAAATCAACCTGGCCGGGATCAACCAGGTCAACGTCGATGACAAGACCGGTCTGACCTTCGCGTCGGCACTGAAAGCCTTCCTGCGCCAGGATCCGGACATCATCATGGTCGGCGAAATCCGTGACCTGGAAACCGCCGAAATCGCGGTCAAAGCCGCGCAGACCGGCCACCTGGTGCTGTCCACGCTGCACACCAACGACGCGCCGACCGCTGTGACGCGGCTGCTCGACCTCGGCGTGCCGCCCTACCTGCTGTCGTCGACGCTGCTGGGCGTGATGGCGCAGCGGCTGGTGCGCACGCTGTGCCCGCACTGCAAGAAGCCCGCGGACCCGCCCGATGACGAGACCTGGCGGGCGATCACCGCGCCGTGGCGCGCCGACAAGCCCGAGCACGTGATGGGGGCGGTCGGCTGCC
>JBEBBF010000271.1:0-3866 GCA_041158545.1 Pseudomonadota bacterium
TAAAGGTTCATCGACTCGGCCACGTCCTGGATCAGATCCAGGATGTCGTCCATGGACCCGATCAACTGGTGGATTTCATCGCGATCAAACGGCGTCACGAAGGTCGTGTGCATCAGCGCGATGGTTTCGTGGGTAATCTTGTCCGCCCGGGTCTCGAAGACATCGATGGCTTCAGCGTGCTGAGCAGCCTGTTCGGGCTCCTGCACGAGAGCGCCCATCAGTGCCACCAGGGATTGCCCGCCCAGTACAATCTGCTCGGCGTGGGCATTGAACAACTCGAAAAACTTGCCCTCACGGGGCATGAAACGTCCAAACATGAATTTTTAGTTACATATTTATTAACTTTTCAAGTCTACCACACCCCCACCCCTCCCGCCCCGCTTATTGACGCTTCACGCCCCCGACCATGGCCCGCCTGCCCCATTTCATCGACGACCCGGACATCCAGAATCTGCTCGACCGGGCAACGCAAACCTGCTTGGCAACACTGCAAAACGGCCTTCACGAGGTCAGTGAAAGTGACCTCGCAACCTGGCGCCCCCACCTGCAGCAGCACCTGAGCCAGTTGCTGTGCGGCAATCCGGCTGCGACCACCGCGCCCCCCCTTCCCCCGGTTCCGGCGCTGATCCATCGACTCGAAGACCTTGGCCAGCCCTTTGACCTGCACAGCCTGCCGCTTCCCCGTCCGGCCCAGGGCTATGCCGTGCAGCGCCTCGACACCGACACCCTGCTCGACCGGCACCAGCTGCAATTCCTCACGGTCCGCGATCCGCAACTGGACGCCCTGTTCCCCAGCCACCGGGAAGCCGCCGAGGCCGCCCGGCAATGGCTGCTGCGCGAACAGCGCACCACAGACGACGAACACCTCGCCATCGTTCCCGCCGCCCACGACCCGGAGTTCCGCCGCCATGTGCTGATCTTCGGCGTCCTGACCAGCCAGCCCTAATGCAATAATCCAGCCGCCGCCTCGGGAAGCCCCCGGTCTCACGTATAATCTCTGGCCATTTTTTTATCCGGTAGTCCGCCTTGAACCCCCATCTCGCCCAACTTCAGCCCTATCCGTTCGAAAAGCTGCGCCGCCTTTTCGCTGGCGTCAGCCCTGATTCCCGGCTGCGGGAAATCAAGCTGTCGATCGGGGAACCGCAGCACGACACCCCGGAGTTCATCAAGGCTGCGCTGACCGCCAACCTGGGTGGCCTCGCCAACTATCCGACCACCCAAGGCAGCCCGGCCCTGCGCCAGTCCATCGCCGACTGGCTGATCCGTCGCTATGGCCTCAACGGCATCAACCCGGAAACGGAAATCCTGCCGGTCAATGGCTCCCGCGAGGCCCTGTTCGCCTTCGCCCAGACGGTGATCGACCCCAGCCGCGGCTTTGTCCCACTGGTCGTCAGCCCCAACCCCTTCTATCAAATCTACGAAGGCGCTGCCTTCCTGGCCGGCGCCGAACCCCGCTTCATCCCGACGCTGCCGGAAAACGACTTTGCGCTGGATCTGGACGGACTCAGCGCCGCCGACTGGGCACGCACCCAGTTGCTCTTCGTCTGTTCGCCGGGCAATCCGACCGGCAAGGTGCTGAGCCTGGACGACTGGCGCGCCCTGTTCGCGCTGTCCGACCGCTACGGTTTCGTCATCGCCTCCGACGAGTGCTACTCCGAAATCTACTTCGACGAAGCCAACCCGCCGCTGGGCGCGCTGCAAGCTGCACAGCAACTCGGTCGCAGTCATGAGCGACTGGTCGTCTTCAGCAGCCTGTCGAAGCGCTCCAACGTTCCCGGCCTGCGCTCCGGCTTTGTCGCTGGCGACGCCGCCATCCTCAAGGGCTTCCTGCTCTACCGCACCTACCACGGCTGCGCAATGAACCCGGCGGTCCAGGCCGCCTCCGTCGCCGCCTGGCGCGACGAAGCCCATGTGCTCGAAAACCGCCGGCTGTACCGGGAAAAATTCGCCGCGGTCACCCCGCTGCTGACCCCGGTGCTCGGCACCCGCCAGCCGGACGCCGGCTTTTATCTGTGGGCGAGAACGCCCATTGACGACGCCGAATTTGCCCGCCGCCTGCTGGCCGAACAAAACGTCGTCGTGCTTCCCGGCAGCTATCTCGGCCGGGACGTGGACGGACTCAACCCCGGCCGCAACTTCATCCGGATCGCCCTGGTCGCCCCGCACGCCGAATGCCTCGAAGCAGCCGGCCGCCTGCGCCAGTTCGTCGACAACCTCGCTTAATCAACAGGACTTCCAACAGTGACCGTCACGGTGAGAATCATGCCCAGCCATCAGCATCCCCTGCAGCCCGTAATTGAAGACCTTTGGGAACGTCGCGCCGACCTGTCGGCCAAGACGGCAACCGCCGAACAAACCCACGCCATCGACCAGATCATTGAAGAACTGGACAAGGGCAGCCTGCGCGTCGCCGAAAAGATCGACGGCCAGTGGGTCACCCATCAGTGGGTCAAGAAGGCCGTGCTGCTCTACTTCCGCACCCACGACAACGTCCCGATGGACGGCGGCGTCAATCGCTATTTCGACAAGGTACCGACCAAGTTCGATGACTACAGCGCCGAAGACTTCCAGCGCGGTGGCTTCCGCGTGGTGCCGCCGGCCGTCGCACGCACCGGCGCCCATATCGCCAAGGGCGTCGTGCTGATGCCCTCCTACGTGAACATCGGCGCCTTCGTCGATGAAGGCACGATGGTCGACACCTGGGCCACCGTCGGCTCCTGCGCCCAGATCGGCAAGAACGTGCACCTCTCCGGCGGCGTCGGCATCGGCGGCGTGCTGGAGCCACTGCAGGCCAACCCGACCATCATCGGTGACAACTGCTTCATCGGCGCCCGCTCCGAAGTGGTCGAAGGCGTGATCGTCGAAGACAACTGCGTCATCTCCATGGGCGTCTACATCGGCCAATCCACCAAGATTTACGACCGGGAAACCGGCGAAATCCACTACGGCCGCGTCCCGGCCGGTTCCGTGGTGGTCAGCGGCAACCTGCCCTCCGCCGATGGCAAGTACAGCCTGTACTGCGCCGTGATCGTCAAGAAGGTGGACGCGCAAACCCGCGCCAAGACCAGCCTGAACGACCTGCTGCGCGACTAAGCGCCGCCCGCGGGACGGTTGCCAACCGTCCCGCCCTGCCTCACCCGCCCCCTGCCTGGTCCGGAAACCCCATGATCCTCGACAAACTGTTTCAGTTGATGGCGGAGAAAAAAGCCTCCGACCTGTTCATTTCCGCCGGCACGGCGATACACATCAAGATTCAGGGCAACACCCTCCCGGTCAACCAGCAGGTGATGACCCCGGAGATGATCGACAAGATCATCGAGGAATTGCTGACGCCCTCGCAGCTGAAGACCTTCGAGATCGGCATGGAGCTGAATCTCTCCTTTGGCGTGCCGCAATTCGGCAACTTCCGGATCAACCTCTTCCGGCAGAAGGGCTCCACCGCCGTCGTCGTCCGTTTCATTCCCGGCGTCATTCCCGAACTCGCCGGCCTCGGCCTGCCGCCGGTGCTGAGCGAACTGATCATGGAAAAGCGCGGGCTGATCCTGGTGGTCGGCTCCACCGGCTCCGGCAAATCGACGACGCTGGCCTCGATGCTGGACTACCGCAACGCCACCCGCACCGGCCACATCCTGACGGTCGAAGACCCGATTGAATTCCTGTTCAAGCACAAGAAATCCATCGTCAACCAGCGGGAAGTCGGCATGGACACCGTGGATTGGCACGCCGCACTGAAGAACGCGATGCGCCAGGCACCGGACTGCATCCTCATCGGCGAAATTCGCGACCGGGAAACCATGGGCGCCGCCCTGTCCTACGCCCAGACCGGCCACCTCTGCCTCGGCACGCTGCACGCCAACAACAGCTAC
>JBEBBF010000272.1:0-3430 GCA_041158545.1 Pseudomonadota bacterium
GGAAGCCTGGCAAGACCGGCTGCAACCGGTATTCACCACCGATTTCCAGCGCCGGACCTGGGTGCTGGAACAGGATGGCAGCCGGGTGGAACTGGCGCTGGATCAGGGACGGATCGAAGCCGGCGGCCAGCAGCAGCCGATCTGCGAACTGGAGCTGGAATTGCTGGCCGGTGACGAGGCCATCCTGTTGCAGCTTTCCGCCCGCCTGCAGGCTGATTTGCCGCTGACGCCAACCCGGAGCAGCAAGGCGGAACGGGGCTACACGCTGTTCCTCGCCGGCAAGCCGGGCGGTAGCACCGCTGCTATTTCCGTTGCCATAAGGCCGTAACACAGTGCCGCCAGAATCCGGCCTTTTTCCGGAGATGGAGATGGATCTGCTGTTGTGGCGCCACGCGGAGGCGGAAGTGGGCGAGATCGACCTGCAACGCCGGCTGACCCCCCGCGGCGAAAAGCAGGCACGCCAGATGGCGCAATGGCTGCACGCCCACCTTCCCAAGGACTTGCGCATCCTGGTCAGCCCGGCGGTGCGTACCCAGCAGACCGCCGAGGCCCTGGCGCTCCCCTTCGAAACCCATCGCAGGCTGGGACCGGATGCCTGCGTCTCCGACCTCATCGCCGCTTCGGGCTGGCCCCAGGGCGGCGGCGCCACGCTGATCGTCGGGCATCAACCGACGCTGGGCCGGCTGGCCGCGCTGCTGCTTTCCGGCCAGGAAGCCGACTGGACGATCAAGAAAGGCGCGCTGTGGTGGTTCACCAACCGGGTCCGCATCGGGGAAACCCAGACCGTGCTCCGCGCCATGATCCCGCCGGAACTCACCCGCCAGGCGCTGAAGAAAGACTGAGCGCCGCTCAGGATGGCTTGCCCGGATTGCGCCATTCACGGCAATAAAAAAAAACCGGCACCTGAAAAGGGCCGGTTTTTCCCAACGGGAACCGGAGCCGGGATCACACCCCGTTCCGGTTCGGCAGCGCTTCCTCAGACGATTTCGCCCTTGCTCAGCAGCTCGTCGAAGTAGGCGATGGTGTGGCGCAGGCCGCTGTCCAGCGCAACCTGCGGTTCCCAGCCCAGCACTTCCTTGGCCCTGGTGATGTCCGGGCGGCGTTGCTTCGGGTCATCCGCCGGCAGCGGCAGCGACACCAGCTTGGAGCTGGAGTTGGTCAGCTGGATCACCTTTTCCGCCAGTTCGCGGATCGTGAATTCGCCGGGGTTGCCGAGGTTGACCGGGCCGGTGAAGTCGTCCGGGGTGTCCATCAGCTTGATGAAGCCGGAAATCAGGTCGTCCATGTAGCAGAAGGAACGGGTCTGGTTGCCGTCGCCGTAGATCGTGATGTCTTCGCCGTGCAGGGCCTGGACGATGAAGTTGGACACCACGCGGCCGTCGTTGGGGTGCATCCGCGGGCCGTAGGTGTTGAAGATCCGCGCCACCTTGATCCGCAGCTGGTGCTGACGGTGGTAATCGAAGAACAGGGTTTCGGCGCAACGCTTGCCTTCGTCGTAACAGGAGCGGATGCCGATCGGATTCACATTGCCCCAGTAGCTTTCCTGCTGCGGATGCACGTGCGGGTCGCCATACACTTCGCTGGTCGAGGCCTGGAAAATCTTGGCCCGCAGCCGCTTGGCCAGACCCAGCATGTTGATCGCGCCATGGACCGAGGTCTTGGTGGTCTGTACCGGGTCGTGCTGGTAGTGGATCGGCGAGGCCGGGCAGGCCAGGTTGTAGATTTCGTCGGCTTCGATGTACAGCGGGAAGGTCACGTCATGACGCATGAACTCGAAGCGGGGGTGATCGTGCAGGTGTTCGATGTTGCGCTTGGAGCCGGTAAACAGATTGTCGGCACAGACCACTTCATGGCCTTGTTCCAGCAGTCGATCACAGAGATGGGAACCGAGGAAACCGGCGCCGCCGGTAACCAGGATGCGCTTTCTGAGTTCGTATTTACGCATGATGAGACCTGATCCTTTCAATGATTCAAGGCCTTGTGGCCGGCCTTTGGGTTAGCGTTCCGCCGCCCGCCTGACGAGGAAGCAAAAAGCAAAAAAATGGCAAAAACGAGTGGCGTCAGATTCTATCCTACCGCCCCGCCAGCGCAAGCCGGAAAGGCGGCAAGTTGCGGGATTCCGGCAAAGACAGGGGCATGATGGCCAAGCAGCGGCGGCAGAAGCGGCATTTTCCCGCAGCAAACCCCAGCAAACCCGAACTCGCCCCGGACACGCGCCACCGCTCGCCCCGCCGGAGCATGGGGGGAATTGCGCTAGAATCCGCCCCCATTGCCATTGCCAGACCCACCGTGAAAGCCGTCATCCTCGCCGGAGGTTTGGGCACCCGCATCAGCGAGGAGTCCCACCTCAAACCCAAGCCCATGATCGAAATCGGTGGCAAGCCGATCATCTGGCACATCATGAAGATCTACTCGGCCCACGGGATCAACGACTTCGTGATCTGCCTGGGTTACCGCGGCTATGTGCTGAAGGAGTATTTCGCCAATTACTTCCTGCACAGTTCCGACGTGACCTTTGACATGCGGCACAACCAGATGCAGGTCCACCAGCAGCACGCCGAACCCTGGCGGGTCACGCTGGTCGATACCGGCGAACACACCCAGACCGGCGGCCGCCTGCTGCGGGTACGCGACTATCTGGCCGGAGAAAGCGAGTTCGCCTTCACCTATGGCGATGGCGTCGGCGACATCGACATCAGCGCCAGCCTGGCCCTGCACCGCCGCACGGGCGCTGCCGCCACGGTCACCGCGGTCAGCCCGCCCGGCCGCTTCGGCGCCCTCGACCTCAACGGCGACAGCGTCTCCGGTTTCCAGGAAAAGCCCCCCGGCGAAGGCGGCCTGATCAATGGCGGATTTTTCATTCTCGGCCCTACGGTTTTCGATCTGATCGACGGCGACCACTGCGCCTGGGAAGACCGGCCGCTGCAAACCCTGGCGCGGGAAGGCCGCCTGGCAGCCCACCGTCACCACGGCTTCTGGCAACCGATGGACACCCTGCGCGACAAGAACCTGCTCGAATCCCTGTGGAGCAGCGGCAAAGCCCCATGGCGCATCTGGTAGACCCGAATTTCTGGCGCGGCCGCCGGGTCTTCCTCACCGGCCACACCGGCTTCAAGGGCAGCTGGCTGGCGCTCTGGCTGCAAGCCCTCGGCGCCGAAGTCACCGGCTACGCGCTGCCGCCCCCGGCGGAACCCAACCTATTCACGCTGGCAGGAGCCGGCCGGGCGATGCATTCCCACCTTGCCGATCTGCGCGACCTTCCCCGCCTGCAGGCGGCACTGCAGCAAGCCCGGCCGGAAGTGTTGTTCCACCTCGCGGCCCAGCCCCTGGTTGGCGTCGGCTACAGCGACCCCCTCGGCACCTACGGCAGCAATGTCACCGGCACGCTGCACCTTCTGGAAGCGGCCCGGGGCTGCCCGACCCTGCGCAC
>JBEBBF010000273.1:0-3395 GCA_041158545.1 Pseudomonadota bacterium
CAGATCTCCTCGAAATTCGTGTAGAGGAACGATTCCTTGTGATGCGCCAGGCACCACTTGGCCATGATCGAGCCGCCGCGCGAGACGATGCCGGTCATCCGGTTGGCGGTCATCGGCACATAGCGCAGCAGCACGCCGGCGTGGATGGTGAAGTAATCCACGCCCTGTTCGGCCTGTTCGATCAGCGTGTCGCGGAACATCTCCCAGGTCAGGTCTTCGGCCTTGCCGTTGACCTTCTCGAGCGCCTGGTAGATCGGCACCGTGCCGATCGGCACCGGCGAATTGCGGATGATCCACTCGCGCGTCTCGTGGATGTTCTTGCCGGTGGACAGATCCATCACCGTGTCGCCGCCCCAGCGGATCGACCAGGTCATCTTGTCCACTTCTTCGCTGATCGACGAGCCCAGCGCCGAGTTGCCGATGTTGGCGTTGATCTTGGTCAGGAAGTTGCGGCCGATGATCATCGGCTCGCTTTCCGGGTGATTGATGTTGTTGGGGATGATGGCGCGGCCGCGGGCGACTTCGCTGCGGACGAATTCCGGGGTGATTTCCGCCGGAATCGCAGCGCCAAAGCTTTGGCCGGGGTGCTGGCGGCCGAGCAGCTTGGCCATCTTGTCGCCCATCGGGCCGGTGGCTTTCAGGGATTCCAGATAGGCGGCGCGGTTGAGGTTTTCCCGGATCGCGACATATTCCATTTCCGGGGTGATGATGCCGCGGCGGGCGTAATGCATCTGCGAGACATTGGCGCCGGCCTTGGCGCGGCGGGGTTTGCGGTGCAGGCCGGGGAAGCGCAGTTCGTCGAGTTCCGGATCGGCGGCGCGGCGGCGGCCGTATTCGCTGGAAAGGTCGGCGAGGACTTCGGTGTCGCCCCGTTCCTCGATCCAGGCCTGGCGCAGGGCCGGCAGGCCGGAGCGGATGTCGATCCGGGCGGCCGGGTCGGAATAGGGGCCGGAGCAGTCATAAACGAAGATCGGCGGATTCTTCTCGCCGCCGAAGCCGGTGGGCGTGTCGGCCTGGCTGATTTCCCGCATCGGCACCTGGAGGTCCGGGCGGGAGCCTTCGACGTAAATCTTGCGGGAATTGGGCAGCGGCTGGATTGCAGCGGCGTCCACCTGGGCCTGTTGGGCGAGGAATTTTTCTGCGGCGTTCATCTGGGTCTCTCCTGGGCGGTGGGGCGAACCTGAGGGGAGGCGGGCAGAATGGGGCAAAAGAGGCGGGGCCAGCAGGACCGCTTCGTTTCCCTACGCCGGCATGACCCGTACAGGTTCGGAGGGTGATTCTCAGCCGCCTTGGCGGCACCCCTAACGAATGGGCTGCACGGTACTGGAAAGACGGGCAGAATGCAAGAAAACGGGCTTCAGGCCTCAAGCTTCGCGGTTTTGCTCCGAAATAAGACTGTTAGAGCCATAAAACCACGAGAAAAACAGGGGAAAAGATCATGAACATGCGGATTCTTGCACTATTGCTGGCGGTTTTGCCCATGGCGGCGACCGCAGCCTCCACCTGGCAGAGCATTTCCGCTGAACTGGGCAAACGTATCGAAATCGATAGGGCGAGCATCAAGAAGGAAGAAGGCGGCAAGGTTCTGGCCCGCGGCCGGATGATTCTTGATCGGGAACTCAATGACCCCCAGACCTCGTCGACCTACCGCATCATCGAAGCCCTGACCCGCTACGACTGTGCCACCCGCTCCGCCTCCACGGTCAAGCGCACCTATCTGAAGAACGATAGCGATGTGCTTCGGGAGGAGGAGATCCGTAATCCGATCAGCATGCCGGTGCGCAGCGGCACGCTGGACGACAAGGTGCTGCGTGAGGTCTGCCGGCCGAGCGGCGCTGGAACCCCGGTGGAGGCCGCGTCCGGCAAGTCAGATCCACGCCAGCTGGCCGGCAAGGTGGCGGATGCGTCCGGCGACTTGCGCAAGGCCAACGAGGCGATGATCCAGAAGCAGGTGGCCAAGGCCGCCCACGGGGATGCGTCGGCCAAGGCGATGCGGACTTCCGTCGCCAGTGAAAAACCGGCCGAGTCCCATGAACATGCCGCGGCGCCGGCTGTGGCCACCCATGAGCCAGCGCCGCGCAAGCCCCGTGGTGAAAGTGTCCGCAAGGCGCCGGTGGAACCGGCGGTCGCCCATGCCCACATCCACTGGAGTTACGACGGTGAAGGTGGCCCGGAAAACTGGGCGCGGCTGGAAGAGAAAAACAAGCTCTGCGCCAGCGGTCAGCGGCAGTCGCCGATTGATATTCGTGAAGGCATCCGCGTTGATCTTGAGCCTATCGTCTTCGATTATCGGCCATCGCAGTTCCGGATCGTCGATAACGGCCATACGGTGCAGGTCAGTGTCGGCAATGGCAGCATCACGCTGACCGGCAAGACCTATGAGCTGGTGCAGTTCCACTTCCACAAGCCGTCGGAAGAGCGGGTGAATGGCCGCAGCTTCGACATGGTCGCCCACCTGGTGCATCGCGCCGACGACGGCAGGCTGGCAGTGGTCGCGGTGTTGCTGGAGAAGGGCACGGAAAACCCGATGATCCAGACGCTGTGGAATAACCTGCCGCTGGAGAAGAACGTCGATGTGTTGCCGCCAGCGGCGAGCATCAACCTCGAACAATTCCTGCCCACCAGCCGCGCCTATTACACCTATATGGGTTCGCTGACCACGCCGCCCTGCAGCGAGGGCGTGTTGTGGCTGGTGCTGAAGCAGCCGGTGGCGATTTCCCCGGAACAGGTGGCGATCTTCTCCCGGCTATATCGCAACAACGCCCGCCCGATCCAGCCGGTGAACAACCGGCTGATCAAGGAGTCGCGCTGAGGGCTGTCGCGGCTGCGCTGGTCGCGCCGTCCGACAAGCCCAGGCAGTCGACGATCTGCTGACGTGCCGCCTGGCTGACGCTGCGCCGGTCCTGGCCGGCGCCGCCCAGCGGCGGCAGGTAGTCGAGACGAACCTGGAGTTCCCGGCAGCGGAGGATGGCAATCAGGCATTGTCCGAGGCTGATTTCCCCGTCGTAGCGCGCCGCCAGACTCCGTTGCCCCCTTTCCCAGTAGGACAGCGCCAGGGGCTGGACCTGACGGTCAGCACTCAGCGCCGGCTGCAGCAGGGCGCCGTGGAAATGCTGTACTTTCAGGCCGTTGGTTGTGGTGCCTTCGGGGAAGACGGCAACATGGCGACCCGTTTCCAGAAGTTCGGCGATTTCCGCGTTGATCTGGCGGGCATGCCCGCGGCTGCCCCGGCGCAGGAACAGGGTTTCGTTGCGGGCGGCCAGCCAGCCAAACAACGGCCAGCTCAGGATGTCATCCTTTGCGACGAAGGCGGCCGGGCTGACTGCGTTGATCGCGAAGATATCCAGCCAGGAAATGTGGTTGGCGACCAGCAGCGTTCCCGGCTGCATGTGCGC
>JBEBBF010000274.1:0-3941 GCA_041158545.1 Pseudomonadota bacterium
CAGGTCAAACAGCACCGCCGAGATGGCCGGGTCACGCATGGCGTTGGCAGCGCACCAGGTAGTTGACGCTGCTGTCCTGGCCCAGGCTGTAGCGGCGGGTCAGCGGGTTGTAGGACATGCCGATCAGCTCCAGCGGCTCCAGACCAACTGTCCGGCTCCAGCGGTTCAGCTCGGAGGGCTTGATGAACTTGGCGTAGTCGTGCGTACCCTTGGGTAGCATTTGCAGCAGGTACTCGGCGCCAACGACGGCAAAAAGATAAGACTTGGGGTTGCGGTTCAGCGTCGAGAAGAAGACCTGGCCGCCGGGTTTCACCAGCCGGGCGCAGGCGGCAATGATGCTGGCGGGGTCGGGAACATGTTCCAGCATTTCAAGGCAGGTCACGGTATCGAAACTGCCCGCCTGTTCCGCGGCAAAGTCTTCGGCGGCGATCAAGCGGTAATCGACCTGTTGGCCGCTTTCCAGCAGATGCAGGCGGGCCACGCCCAGGGCTTTTTCGGAGAGATCAATGCCGGTGACGCTGGCGCCACGGCTGGCCATGCCTTCCGACAGCAAGCCGCCGCCGCAGCCGACATCCAATACACGCTTGCCTTTCAGGCCGACATGGCGATCAATCCAGTCCAGCCGCAGGGGGTTGATGTCGTGAAGGGGCTTGAATTCGCTACCCGCATCCCACCAGCGGTGGGCGAGGTCACTGAATTTGGCGAGTTCGGAAGGATCGGCGTTTTGCATGGCTAGGTGAAAGTTCGGTTATGGCCCAGGCAAGGGCAGGCCGGAAGGTGCCTGGAACGTGGCAAAAGGGGAAATAAAAAAGCCCTGCGCTAACGCAGGGCTTTTAGTTCGGCAAGCCGAAGATTACTTGGTACCGATCACTTCGATATCAACGCGACGATCCGGTTGCAGGCAATCCACCAGCTTCTTGTTCTTGCCGCTTTCAGCGCCCAGCTTCTTGCACTTGTCGCCGGTCACGGGCTGCTTCTTGCCCTTGCCTTCGGTGTAGATGCGGTTGGCTTCGACGCCCTTGCTGATCAGATAGGCCTTGACGGCTTCAGCACGCTTCTGGGACAGCTTCTGGTTGTAGGCATCGCCACCCAGACGGTCGGTGTGACCCACGGCCAGAATCACTTCCAGCTTGATTTGCTTGGCCTTGGCAGCCACTTCGTCCAGCTTCTTCTTGCCTTCCGGACGCAGCACAGCCTTGTCGTAGTCGAACAGGGCGTCAGCAGCAACAGTGATCTTGTCGCCAACCAGGCCGGTCTTCGGAGCAGCCGGAGCGGCCGGGGCAGCCGGAGCAGCCTTCACCGGAGCGGCGGGCTCACACTTTTCCTTCGGCAGCAGATCCTTGTCGCACTCGCAGCCAGCAGCGTCGTTGGCAGCAGCGGCAGGGGTCCAGTAGCCGGTACGCCAGCAGAGGCCGAAGCCGCTCTTGGCGACCACACCGCGTTGGTCGATTACATACACGCGTTCTTGAGCTTGAGCCATGGCGGCACCGAGACCCAGGCCAGCAAACAGAGCCAGCAGAACAGACTTCTTGGCGAACTTGTTGATCATCTCTTTCCCTCGTAAAAAAGACTGGAATTCAATACACGCCCTGGAATTAGGAGAAGAAAATCACACGGCCGGGCGAGCACTCGTTCTATTTTGCCACAGCAAGGCGGTTTTTTTCAATTCGGCACTGTGTAACAAAGTTAGCGCGCCATTATTTACACATTGCTTTCCATCGACCCAGACATGGCTGACTTGTTCGCGGCCGGCAACATAAGCCAGATGGGAAAGCGGGTTGTAACAAGGTTGGCATATTGGTCCGGATAAATCGATGGCGCAGATATCGGCCTGTTTTCCCGGCTTCAGTGAGCCAATGCGCTTTTCCAGCCCGAGCGCGCGAGCCCCATTGAGTGTGGCCATGTCGAGTATTGCCAATGCATTTAATGTCGTTGGGGAACCCGTGCAGCCTTTTCCCAATAATGCGGCCAGACGCATTTCTGCAAACAAATCCAGACGGTTGTTACTGGCGGCGCCATCGGTGCCCAGGCCGATATTGATCCCGGCGGCCTGCAAAGCCGGAACTGGCGCGATGCCGCTGCCCAGTTTCAGATTGGAACTGGGGCAGTGGGCGATATGGCAACCCCGTTTTGCCAGTAATTCAATTTCCGTCGGCAGCAAATGCACCGCGTGGACGCCGATCAGGTTGGGGCCGAGCAGACCCAATTGGTCCAGTCTTGCCAGCGGGCGCAGGCCAAAACGGCTTTCGCTGTCGTTGATTTCGTCCTGCGTCTCGTGAATGTGCAGATGAATCGGCAGATCAAGCTGGTCGGCAAGGGTCTGTACCCGCTGAAAACTGCGGTTGCCGACGGTGTAGGGAGCGTGCGGTGCCAGGCAGAAACTCAGGCGGGGGTGATTCAGCCAGCGCTCCCGGGTCGCCAGCCCCTTGTTCAGATAGTCGTCGGCGTCACTGGCGTAGGCGTTCGGAAAATCCAGAACGGTCAGTCCAAGTGCGGCGCGGATCCCTGAGCGATCCACCGCTTCGGCGGCGGCATCCGGGAAGAAATACATGTCGTTGAAGCAGGTGATGCCCCCCAGCAGCATCTCGGCGCAGGCAAGCAGGGTGCCGTCGCGGACGAATTCCGGCGAAACCAGCGCGGCCTCGGTGGGCCAGATGTGCTGCTGCAGCCAGGTCATCAGCGGCAGATCGTCCGCGAGGCCACGCATCAGGCTCATTGCGGCATGGGTGTGCAGGTTGATCAGGCCGGGAATCAGGATGTGATCGTCGAGCTGCAGGGTGTCCGTGGCCTGGAAGCGCTCCCGTGCGGCGCTGGCCGGAAGGAGCGCGACGATGCGGCCGCGGCGCACCGCAATGGCGTGGTTTTCCAGCAGGACATTGGGCTCAACCGGGGCAATCCAGCGGGATTCAATCAGGAGATCAACGGTTTCGGTGCCGGGAATCATCTGTTCAGCGGGATGTTTGGGCGGGTGGGCGTGCTAAAATAACAGATTCGTCTTGAATCAACCAAAAAGAAAAGTCGTCTCTGACGGCCAGAAAACAACATGGATCAATTTGCCAAGGAAACCCTGCCGATCAGTCTCGAAGACGAGATGCGGCGTTCCTATCTCGACTATGCCATGAGCGTTATTGTCGGGCGGGCGCTGCCGGATGTGCGGGATGGTCTCAAGCCCGTGCATCGCCGCGTGCTGTTCGCGATGCACGAACTGGGCAACGACTGGAACAAGGCTTACAAGAAATCGGCCCGCGTCGTCGGTGACGTCATCGGTAAGTATCACCCCCACGGCGACACCGCGGTGTACGACACCATCGTGCGGATGGCGCAGGACTTTTCCCTGCGTTACATGCTGGTCGATGGCCAGGGTAACTTCGGCTCCGTCGATGGCGACAACGCCGCGGCGATGCGTTACACCGAAGTCCGCCTTGCCAAAATCGCCCATGAGTTGCTGGCCGACATCGACAAGGAAACCGTCGATTTCGGGCCCAACTACGACGGCTCCGAACAGGAACCGCTGATCCTGCCGGCCCGGATCCCGAATCTGCTGATCAACGGCTCATCGGGTATCGCGGTCGGCATGGCGACCAATATTCCGCCGCACAACCTCAACGAAGTGGTTTCCGGTTGTCTGGCGCTGCTGGCTGACCCGGAACTGGGCGTTGAGCAGCTGCTCGACTACATCCCGGCGCCGGATTTCCCGACCGCCGGCATCATCTACGGTCTGGTCGGCGTCCGCGAAGGCTATCGCACCGGCCGCGGCCGGGTGGTGATGCGCGCCCGCACCCATTTCGAAGACCTGGACAAGGGCAATCGGCAGGCCATCATCGTCGATGAGCTGCCGTACCAGGTTAACAAGAAGACCCTGCTGGAAAAGATCGCCGAGCTGGTCAACGACAAGCGGATCGAAGGCATCTCCGAAATTCGCGACGAGTCGGACAAGTCCG
>JBEBBF010000275.1:0-7233 GCA_041158545.1 Pseudomonadota bacterium
CTGCAGCCGCGACACCGGATCCGTGATCCCCTCGTCCCAGTGGTCGGTCGGCGTATTGTGGTCGGCGGTGGCGACGATGGAAGAAATGCGCCAGGGCTTGCGACCGGCCAGCTTGAGGCCCTCGAAAGCCTGCGGGCTGGTGACTTCATGCACCAGGTGGCGGTCAATATAGATAAGCGCCGTGCCGTCATCCTCTGCGTGGACGACGTGGCTGCTCCACAACTTGTCGTAAAGGGTCTGCGCCATGATCAAAACGGAGGCCGGAAAAGTTGCGGATTATGGCACAGCCAACCCGCCGATTCGCCAATTCTCGACATTTGCCCGGCCCCTCGGCAAGGGGAAATCAGCCGCCGTTCGCCGGGTTTTCCTGTGGTCTGACCCACAGCGCGATCAGGACCAGACCGAGCAGGGCGAACAGCGCGCTGAGGCTGTAGGTCCAGCCGGCGCCCCAGCTTTCCCAGGCCCAGCCGGCGAGCAGACCGCCCAGCAAACCGCCGGCCCCGAAGGAAATGCTGGAATACAGGGCCTGCCCCCGCGCCTGGCAGCGGCCGGGAAACCAGCGATTCACCGCGGCGACGGCGGAAACGTGATAGACGCCGAAGGTCAGCCCGTGCAGCAACTGCGCCAGCAGGATCACCAGCAGCACGTCCGCCCACCAGCCAATCAGCACGAAGCGCAGCACCGCGGCGGCAAAGCTCGCCAGCAGAAGAACCCGCAGCGAAAACCGCCGGGTCAGCCGGCCCATGATCATGAACAAGCCGATCTCCGCCAGCACGCCCAGGGACCACAGCAGGCCGACCGTGGTGTGGGCGTAACCCAGCCCGGACAAATGAATGGACAGGAAGACATACAGCGCGCCATGGGCCGCCGACATCGCGAAGCAGGCGGCAAACAGCGCCCGCACATGCGGCCGGGCGAGGATCTCCCGGACCGGCGGCGAAGCCGGATGCGCATGCGCCGCGGTGGCCTCGGGCAGCAGCAGTGCCAGCAGCAGGATGCCCAACAGCAACAGCCAGCACAGCCACAGCACCGCCTCCACCGGCACGCTGTCCAGCGCCCATCCCGCGCCCAGCACCGCGCAGATGAAGCCGATGGAGCCCCATAACCTGATCTTGCTGTAGCGCTCGGGCCGGCTCGCCAGGTGGTCAAAGGTCAGGGTCTCCACCAGCGGCAGCGCCGCACTCCAGAAAAACGCCAGCAAGGCCATCGCGACGAACATCCCGGCCATCTCGCGGAAAAAGAAAAACAGCGTGAAGCCGGCAAGGCTGAGCACCGCGGCCAGCCGGACAATCGGCGCCCGCTGCTGGCGCCGGTCCGCCCACCAGCCCCAGACATAAGGGCCGGCCAGCCGCATCAGCTGCATCTGGGACATCAGCAGGCCGATGTCCCAGGCGGAAAACTGCAAGGCCTGCAGGTACAGCCCGAAATACGGCGAAAACACGCCGATGAAGGCGAAATAGAAGAAGTAATAGCCGGAGAGGCGCCAGTAAGGCAGCCCCGCCGGCAAGGGCGCCAGCGTCACAACAATCCTTTCCCCCGCCCAGCGCGGGACAGCGCCGGTGAATCCGGTCGGCCGCGGGTCGCGAACACGCCACCCGGCCCGCCACGGGACAAGCCGGGAAGCCCTCAGACTCCCCTCACCCGTGCGCAGGGCGGCAAGTAGACCACCGAAGCCAGGCGAACTCCAGTTTTATTCCCACGGCAACCCCGCCCGCCGCCCGCTCTGGCCGCAATCGGCGACAGCGGAAGGGAAAAGAGTAAACTGCCCGCTTGACCGATGCCCGCTGGTCCCAAGGAATTACCGGATGTCTGCCCTGCCCCCCGCCACGCCCACCGATCTGGCCGAATTACTCGACAGCCTGGGCGTGGGCGTCTGGACCTACGACCATCGCAGCCAGCAGCAAACCTGGAGTCCGGCCCTGGCCGCGCAACTGGCCTACGCCCCGGAGGCCATGCCCTCCGACTTCGCCGGCTGGGAAGCCCTGCTCCACCCCGAAGACCGGACCCGGGTGCTGGCCGCCGTCCACGCCTGTGAAGCCCCCGATGGCACCCCGTACAACGTCGAATACCGTATCCGCGACGGCCAGGGCCGCTGGCGCTGGCTGCACGCCCGCGGCCGGGTGGTGCAGCGCGACCCGGAAGGCCAGGCGATCTTCAGCGTCGGCACCAGCAGCAACATCACCGAACGCAAGCACGCCGAGTTATTGCTACAACTGCAACACCGGCTGGCGCGCCTGCTCAGCGAACATCCCAGCCGGCAACACCTGCAGCAGGCGATCCTCGACACCACGCTGACCCTGCCGGACCTGGACGGCGGCGGCCTCTACTGGCTTGAGGACGACGGCAGCTATCAGTTGAAGTACCACCGCGGATTCTCGGACCACTTCATCGCGGCAGTAAGGCTGATACCCGGCGCCGATCCCCGCGCCGCATTGATCCGGCGCGGTGAATTGCAATACAGCTGCCGTAATCCGGGCTGTGGCCTCTGCACCGACCCGGAACTGATCCATTCCCCGGCCTGCCGCGCCGAAGGGCTGGAAGCGCTGGTCATGCTGCCGATCCGGATCGACGGCCGCGCCCAGGCCTGCCTCAACCTCGGCAGTCGTCACCTGGACGGCATCAGCCCCCTGACCCTGACCGCGCTGCAAACCCTGGCCAGCCAGTTCTCCCAGGCGCTGGCCCGGCTGCTGACCCAGGAAAAGCTGGGGCAGCGGGAAGTACTCTACCGCGCCATCATCGACCAGGCCAAGGACAGCATCATCCTGTTCGACGCCGAAACCCTGCGCTTCGTCGAATTCAACGACGCCGCCTGCCAGGGGCTGGGCTACAGCCGGGCGGAGTTCGCCGAACTGAGCCTGCTCGACCTGCAGGGCCAGATGGACGCCAGCGGCATCGCGGCGCGTATCCAGAAGATCGAAAGCCAGGGCGCCACCAGCTTTGAAAACCTGCACCGGCGCAAGGATGGCAGCCTGCGGCCGACGCTGATCCGCAACCACATGCTGAACCTGGACGGCCACCGCTACTGCGCCGGCATCTGGACCGACATCAGCCAGCGCAAGGCGCTGGAAACCACGTTGCGGCAACGGGAGCAATACCAGCGGGCACTGCTCGACAACTTCCCCTTCCTGGTCTGGCTGAAGGATGAAAACAGCCGCTTCCTGGCGGTGAACGCCCCCTTCGCCCAGGCCACCGGCCGCAGCGACCCGCAGGCCGTCATTGGTCTCAACGACCTCGACCTCTGGCCGGAAGACCTCGCAAACGCCTACCGGGCCGACGACCTGGCCATCCTGCAAAGCGGCCAGCCCCGGCATGTCGAAGAGGAAATCCACATCAACGGCCAGCACATCTGGCACGAAACCTACAAATCCCCGGTGACCCTGGACAACGCGGTGATCGGCACCGTCGGCTACGCCCGGGACATCACCACCCGCCGCGAAGCGGAAGAAGCGGCCGCCGAAGCCAGCGAACGCCTGCGGCAGATCATCGACTTCCTGCCCGACGCCACCTTCGCGATTGACCTGAACCGCCGGGTCATCACCTGGAACCGGGCGATGGCCGAGCTGACCGGCATCACCGCAGCGAGCATCCTCGGCCGGGAGCACTACTCCGAAACCCTGTATGGCCTTCACCGGAAAATGCTGGTCGACTTCGTCCTCGACAATGAAGACCCCGCCCCCTGGGACTACCCGGTGATCCGCCACGAGGGCAACGCCCTCTACGCCGAAACCCTGCTCGAACGCCCCGACGGCAGCCGCACCTACCTCTCGGGCAAGGCGTCGCCGCTCTACGACTCCCACGGCCAGCTGGTCGGCGCCATCGAGCAGATTCGCAACCACACCGACCTGCGTCAGGCCGAAGAACAGCTGCGCAAGCTCTCCCTCGCGGTCGAGCAAAACCCCAACGCGATCCTGATCACCGACACCCGCGGCCGGATCGAATACGTCAATCAGGCCTTCTGCTCGATGAGCGGCTACAGCCGGGAGGAAAGCCTGGGCCGCAACCCGCACTTCCTCAATTCCGGCGAAACAGAGCCTGTCCACTTCCGGATGCTGTGGAAACAGTTGCTGGCCGGCAACCCCTGGCAGGGCGAACTGATCAACCGGCGCAAGGACGGGGAAACCTTCATCAACCGGGTCCAGATCACGCCGATCCGCCAGGGCAACGGCCAGATCACCCACTATCTCGGCATCCAGGAAGACATCACCGAGCACAAGCACACCCACGCCGAACTGGCGCGGCATCGGGAAAGACTGCAGGAACTGGTCCATGAGCGGACCACCGAGCTGGTCCATGCCAACCGGCGGCTGACGCTGAGCGACCTCCGGCTCAACGCGCTGTTCGAACTCAGCCAGCAAAGCCAGACGATGGGCGAAGGCGAACTGCTGCAGCAGGCCGTCCAGCTCGCGACCCGGCTGACCCTCAGCCACTCGGGCCGGCTGAGCCTGGTCGATGCCAGCGGCCAGCCCGGACCGGCGCAATGCTGCCGGCAGCAGGGCGAAGCCTGGGAAACCCCGGCCGCCCCCGCGACGCAGACCGCGTTCTGGCAGGCCCTGCTCGCCCACGGCCAGCCGCTGACGCTGCCCGCCCAGGGCCCGGACGGGGCGCAACTCGGCGTGCCGGTGATCGAGCATGGACAGGTCCGGCTGCTGCTCAGCGTCGCCGGCAAGGACGAGCCCTACGCCGACAGCGACCAGCGGGAATTGCAGCTGATCGGCAGCGACCTCTGGCGCATCCTGCAACGCCGCCGCACCGAAGCCGCACTGGCCGCCGCCAAGGAAGCCGCGGAAGCCGCCAACGCCGCCAAGTCCACCTTCCTGGCCAACATGAGCCACGAGATCCGGACGCCGATAAACGCCATCCTCGGCCTGATCTATCTGGCGCAGCACAATAAATCCTGCGACGCCCAGCTGCGCAGCCAGCTGCAGAAGATTCAGAGCGCCGGCCAGCATCTGCTGCAGATCATCAACGACGTCCTGGATTTCTCGAAGATCGAAGCCGGCCATGTCCGTATCGATTCCGCCGGATTCGAGCTGCCGCCGCTGCTGGCCAATGTCTGCGCGCTGGTCGCCAGCCGCGCCCACGAAAAGGGCGTGCAGCTGGTCTGCTCGATAGACCCGCAGCTTTACGGCGAACTGCGGGGCGACGCCTTCCGGCTGAAGCAGATCCTGCTCAACTTCCTCGGCAACGCGATCAAATTCACCGAGCGCGGGCTGATCCACCTGGAAGCCCGCTGCCTCTCAACCCAAGCCCTTTCCACCCAAGCCCTCTCCCCCCAAGCCGGCCAGTGCCGGCTGCTGCTCGCGGTCAGCGACACCGGCATCGGCCTGCAGCCGGAAGAACAATCCCGGCTGTTCCGCCCGTTCGAACAGGCCGACGGCTCGACCACCCGCCAGTTCGGCGGCACCGGCCTTGGCCTGGCGATCAACCGGGATCTGGTCGAACTGATGGGCGGCAGCATCGGCGTCAGCAGCCAGCCCGGCGTCGGCAGCCGTTTCTGGGTCGAACTGCCCCTGGGCTACAGCGCCCCGCCGCGTCGCGAACTCCCCGGCCTCCCCGCCGGCAGCCGCGCCCTGGTGGCCGACACCCTGCCCGAAGCCCGGCGCAGCCTGATGACCCTGCTCGAAGGCTTCGGCCTCCGGGTGGACGGCGTGGGCGACCAGGCCGAGCTGGCCACGGTGCTGGCCCATGCCGCCGCCAGCGGCGACCCCTATGCGCTGGTCTGCATCGACTGGCAGACCAGCGACAGCGCCGCCCGCCAGTTGCCGGCGCTGGACATGGCCCGCAGTATCCTCTCCCGCTTCCCGGACAAGCCGCCGCGGCTGCTGGCCAGCGTGATGCAACCGCACCAAAGCCTGGACGAAGCGCTGGCCGCCGGTTTCGCCGGATTGCTCGGCAAGCCGGTCGATGCCGCAACCCTGCTCGCCAGTCTGGATCAACACCACCCCTCCCCCGCCCGGGAAAACGACTTCGCCGGCTTCGGCCAGGCGCGGTTGCTGCTGGTCGAGGACAACCCGGTCAACCAGGAAGTCGCGCTGGAAATGCTGGGCAGCCTCGGTTGCCGGGTCGATCTGGCCGAAAACGGCGCCGTGGCGCTGCGGATGGCCGGGGAAACCGCCTATGACCTGATCCTGATGGACGTGCAGATGCCGGTGATGGACGGCCTGGAAGCCACCCGCCGCATCCGCGCGCTGCCGCGGGACTGTCCAATCATCGCGATGACGGCCAATGCCTTCAATGAAGACCGGGAGCGCTGCCGCGCCGCCGGCATGAACGACCACCTCGGCAAGCCGGTGGACCCGCAGGATCTGGAAAACAGCCTGCGCCGCTGGCTGAAACCCACCCGTCCTGGTAACGAGGCCAATCCGCCGGGCAGCACGGCGACGGCAGCCCCCATCCCCCCCGTGCCCGCCGTCACGCCCCCCCCGGCCGCGCCGGACGCCGACACGCAGCTGCAACAACGGCTGCAGGAAATCAGTGGGCTGGACCCGGTGCTGGGCCTGCGTCTGGTCGGCGGTCGTTTCTCGCTGTACAAGCAATTGCTGGAACGCTTCGTCGCGCTGCATGGCGGCGACGGCGCAAAGCTCCTGGCGCTCCGCACCGCTGGCAACAGCGACGAAGCCCTGCGCATGGCCCACTCGCTGAAAGGCACCGCGGCCACGCTGGGGCTCAGCCTGGTGCAGCAACGGGCAGCGGCGCTGGAAACCTGCTGGCGGCAACAGGGCGTATTTCAAAGCGGGGAAAGCGAACTGGCCGCGTTGATCGCAGCCCTGCAGGCACTGAGCGTCCAGCTGAGCACCGCGCTGGGCCTGGCCTGAAGCCGCCCGTCAGCCCTGAACCGGACCGAAGGGCGCTCGCGCCAGGGATTTCAGCGTGGCATCGCCGACCGTGAAGCCGGCGCAACTGCAGCCGGTTACTGCGCGTCCTGCTTGTTGCGCATGAAATCCGCGGTGTTGAAGAACTGCTGCACCAGGGCCTGGCGCAAAGCCTCCGGCACGCCGATGTCTTCCATCGCCAGCACCATGCAGGCAACCCACTGGTCGCGCTCGGCGGAGCCGATGGCAAAGGGCAGGTGGCGGGCGCGCAGCATCGGGTGGCCGATGTTCTGCACATAAAGATCCGGCCCGCCGAACCAGCCGGACAGGAACATGAACAGCTTGTCGCGGGAGGACTTGAGGTCTTCCGGATGCATCGCCCGGATGCCGGCGAACTGGGGCACCGTGGCCATCAATTCGT
>JBEBBF010000276.1:0-3293 GCA_041158545.1 Pseudomonadota bacterium
CTGGCGCTGCGTAGCGGCCAGAAATTCCTCGCCGACCGGGCGCTGCATCTGGAAGCCCTGGTTGAGGAACGTACCGCGGCCTTGCGGCAGCGGGAGCAGGAACTGATCTACCGCCTGTCCCGGGCGGCCGAATTCCGCGATCCGGAAACGGGCGCACATATCCAGCGGATGGCGCACTACTCCCGGCTGATTGCCCGTCAACTGGGCCTGGACGATGCGCAGCAGAAGCTGATTTTCGAGGCCGCGCCCATGCACGACGTCGGCAAGATCGGGATTCCCGACCACATCCTGCTGAAGCCGGGTCGGCTGACGCCGGAAGAATTCGAGTTGATGAAGCGCCATGCCAGCCTGGGCTATGAACTGCTGAACGGCAGCGCGTCGTCCGTGCTGCAGGCCGGCGCTGAAATTGCCAATTCCCATCATGAAAAGTTCGATGGCAGCGGTTACCCCAACGGCCTGGCCGGCGAGACGATTCCGTTGTTCGGGCGCATCGTTGCGGTGGCCGATGTCTTTGACGCGCTGACTTCCGAGCGGCCCTACAAGAAAGCCTGGCCGGTCGAGGATGCCCGGAAATTGCTGGTGGACGGTCGCGGGCAGCATTTCGATCCGGTCTGCGTCGATGCCTTCCTGGAAATCTGGGATGAGGCGATGGGTATCCGCGAACAGTTCGGCGATGAAATGTAGCCGTCCCGGCAACAGGTCTTCCTTGCCCTGTCATTTGATTTCTTTCCCATCTTGACCAAGCTGTTCTGGCCCCGGCGCCTGACCGTGCAGATCGTGCTGCTGGCAGCAGCATTGATCCTGCTGGGGCAGGGCCTCTTTACCTGGCTGTCGGCGCGGGAGCAGAACCGGGCGGCCGGTGAACTGGTCATTTCCCAGACCGCCGCCCTGGCCATCAGCCTGGCCGGCTCACTGCAATCCCTGGGCAGTGGTGCGGCGGCGCCAAATCAGGAATACCTGCTGCGGGATGCGGCCGGCTTTCCGGATGTCCGGGCGATTGCACTGGTTGAATCCGACGGCAAGGTCCGTTTGCAAGTCCGGCGTGGTCCGGATGGCAAACGTTTCGTCGATCTCGCCGTGGCCCCGGCGCACATTCCCGACCTCGCCGGCCCGAGTTACCTGCTTCGCCATGCCGGCCAGGACATGGCCGAACTGGTCCGCCAGGGCTGGTGGCATCCGCGTCCGGACACGCTGGAATACTGGCAGCCACTGAATGGCGAAGCCGCTGCGTGGGTCCGGATCGAAGTCAGCCTGGATCGGCTTGACCGCCTGCGGGAACAGGGGCTCCAAGGCAATCTGCAGGCTGGTCTGCTGGTGGCGCTGGGTACCGTCTGCATGCTGGCCCTGCTGCTGCGGCGCCCGGTGCGGGTGCTGGAGCGGGCCGCCCGTTTCGCTGCACAACTGGATGACCGGCGCGGCGAAACCTTGCCTCCTTACGCCGGGAACAGCGAAGTCGCCGAACTGGTCGCGGCGCTCAACCGGGCTTCCCTGCGTCTGCACGATCAGGAGCAGCGCATTGAAGCCAACGCCCGTTTCCTCAACGGCCTGACCCAGGCTCTGGGCGAAGGGGTGCTGGCCAGCGATGCCGACGGGCGCTGCACCTTTTCCAATCCCGAAGCCGAACGGATGCTGGGCTTCAGTCGGGAGGCACTGCTGGGACAATCCCTGCACGAATTGATCCATTTCCAGACCGCATCCGGCATCGCCGTGGGGCGGGACGAGTGTCCCTTGCACGCGCCGGGGGTGATGCGCCACGAATTCCGTTCCGATTACGATGCCTTCACCCGCAAGGACGGCAGCCGTTTCCCGGTTGCCATCGTGGCGATGCCGATCTTCGAGGGAGCGCGTTTTGCCGGCACGGTGACGGCCTTCCAGGACATCACAGCGCGCAAACGGGATCAGGATTACCTGCTGGCGACCAATTCCCGGCTTTCGGCGCTGATCGCCTCGATGCAGCACGGGGTGCTGGTCGAGGACGAACATCATGATGTGGTGGTCTGCAATCAGGCCCTGTTCCAGTTGTTTGGTCTGGAAGACCTGTCCGCCGACCTGATCGGCCAGCCTTCCCGGCAATTTTTCGAGGTTTTCCGGCCTTATCTGGCGGATGCGGAAGGGTTCTCCGCCCAGGTGCGAGGCTTGCTGCAGGGCATGAGCGGGGTTCAGGGGCAGGAGCTGGCGCTGGCCGATGGCCGGATTGCGGAATTCGATTACCTGCCGATTTACCTGTTCCCCGATTTTCCCCAGGACGAGGATTGCCGTGGCCACCTCTGGCTGTTCCGCGACATCAGCGAGCGCAAGCAGGCGGAGCTGGAACTGCAGCAGGCCAAGGACGCGGCGATTGCGGCCAGCCAGGCCAAGGGCGACTTCCTGGCCAACATGAGTCACGAAATTCGTACGCCGATGAATGGCATTCTCGGCATGACCGGGCTGGCACTGGAAACCGAGTTGAGCCCGGAACAGCGGGATTATCTGGAGATGGTCAAATCCTCCGCCGATGCGCTGATGGTCATCATCAATGACATTCTCGATTTCTCGAAAATCGAAGCCGGCAAGCTCGAACTGGAAATGATCCCCTTCGATCTGCCACGGCTGATGCGGGAAACCGTCAAACCTCTGGAGTTGCGCGCCCAGCAAAAACAATTGCGCTTGCTCAGCACGCTGGCGCAGGGTGTGCCGCAGCAACTCTGCGGTGACCCCAACCGCTTGCGGCAGATTCTGATCAACCTGATCGGGAACGCGCTGAAATTCACCGAGCAGGGCGAGGTCAGGCTGACGGTCAGCGTTGATGAGTTTGGAGAAAGCGGAACCCTGCTGCATTTCGTCGTCAGCGATACCGGGATTGGCATTGCGCCGGCCCAGCAGGACGCGATTTTCGATGCATTCTCCCAGGCCGATGCCTCCATCACCCGCCGCTTTGGCGGCACAGGTCTGGGCCTGAGCATCTGCCAGCGCCTGGTGCAGCTGATGGGCGGCCGGATCTGGGTGGAAAGCGAACCGGGCAAAGGGAGCCAGTTCCATTTCACCGCTCGCCTGCAGCAGCCCGATCTGCCGGAATTGAGTGCGCCGAAGCAGGCAGTGGGCGTTCCGGCGGCAGGGGCGGGGCTGCGCATCCTGGTGGCGGAAGACAACCGGATCAATCAGATTTTGGCGATCAGCCTGCTGCAAAAAAATGGCCATACCGTTAAAGTTGCGAATAATGGTAAGGAAGCGGTAACACTGGCATCATCCGAAACCTACGATTTGGTGTTGATGGACATGCAGATGCCCGTGATGGACGGCCTGGAAGCAACGGC
>JBEBBF010000277.1:0-2699 GCA_041158545.1 Pseudomonadota bacterium
TTGGGTACCACACCCGAGGGCATGCTGACGCGCGGCTGGTCCATGCCGTGTAGCACGCCTGGCTGCTGCATGATGTTGAGCGACCACAGCCAGCAGTCCGTCACCGGGTCAATTCGGCAGCGCTGGCGGATGTCCTCCAGCGTGTAGACGCCCGGGCCGATGCGCGGAGCGTCCGGGTTGTACTGTGCGATCTTGGGTTGGCGGGTGTGGGTCATGATTGTGCAGTCGGAAGGATGCCCAGCGCTTCGCGGGCGAATCGGACCTGAATGCTGCTCAGGCGCTCGCCAGCTTCGGCGCGTGCCAGCAGTCGGCGAGCCCAGGCTTTCGGATCGGTGTCCCCGTTCGGCTCGCGTAGCTTGCGCAGCTCTTCGGCGACCCGGCTAGGCATAGGGGTGTTTGAGACCGTGAGCAGCGGCGTCTCGTCCTGCCGCGGCTGGGCCTGCAAAAGCGCCCGGAACTCGGGCAGGTTCGGAGGCTTGGCAGGAAGGGACTCCATGACGCGCTTCAGGGCCTTCGGGTTAGCTTGGAATCCGGCTAGTCCTCGGCTCCAGTGCTGCGCGAGCTGCTCGGCCCATGCCGCCGAATCCGCGCCGGACGTGGTTGACCACTGGCGCTCCCACGATGCCCCGTAGGTCAGGCGGAAGGTCTCGAAGATGCGTTCGACCCACGCAATGGGCATCGGGTCAGGTGCCGCTGTCGTCATCTTGGGAATCCATGTCGATGAAGTCAAACGATGGCTTCGGCGGCCCGCCCTTGCGCAGCCTGCTGACGTTGCAGAGCAGGTCGGCCGTGTGCCTGGCCCGGTCGCGCTCCTGCACCCATTCCGGCGCGGCGCTGGCGGCCTTGCCGGGCGTCGTCTCCCGCATCCATTCCGCCCTAAAGCCTCGCCAGCCACGCTGGCAACAAGTGGCAAGCGCATCGGCAAGGGATAGGCCGGCCTTCTCGGCTTCCGCCGCTATGCCCTTGAGAGCGGTTTCCGTGAGCGGGGCTCGATTGGCTTTGCGGTGTGTCAGGAAGTCATGCCACGTCTGTTCAGGAACTGACTCAGGACGATCAGGAACCGTGGCGCGCTTGCGCGCCTTCTCTCCCACGTCAGTGGGAGAGATAGGTTCTCCTTCCTGGTTCAAAGAACTTCCTGGTTTGTAGCCAGATTCTGACCCCTCCCCCCGGCCAGATTCTGACCCCTCCCCGGCCAGATTCTGACCCCATGGGGACAGATTTCGGCCCCTGTTCTCAAGGGCCAATTCGTACTGATTCGGCAGGTCCACGCCATCGTGTCGGCGATGAATCACGCGGATCAAGCCGCTCTCGGCAAGCCCCTGGAGGTGCCCCTTGAGCGTGCTGACTCCCATGCAGCACTCCGCGGCCAGCCTCTTATGGCTAGGGTTGCATTGGCCGGTGTGGCCGTTGCAGTGGTTCGCAAGCATCATCAGCACCAGCTTCTGGCCCGCGCTCTTGCATTGATGCTCAACGGCCCATGTCATCGCCTGGAAGCTCACTCGGCCGGCCCCCTCTTGCTGTTGGCGATGGCCTCAGTGATCTGTTCGGGCGTGACGACGCGGCCGCCCAGGTCGCACAGCCGCTGGATGTGCTGGGCAGGAACACTGCCGCGACTGATCCAGGCGCGGACCGCGCCGGGGACGACGCCCAGCTTCTCCGCGACGACAGTGGAGCGGCCAGCCGCGGCGACTGCCGCGCTGATGACGCGCTGAACTTGGGTTTCGATCTTCATGGCGGGCCTTGTGGTGGTGCGCAATCCTACCTGCTCGCAGCACGTAAAGCAACACGCGCAGAGCCTCAAAAACTTTTTCGTGCCGAAGCGTTGCAAGACAGAGGGCCAGAAGGTAGGATTGCTCCACAAGCCGGCGAGGCGTCGGCACACAAGGAGGCTCCGATGAGCGAACAGGAAACCGGGTGCCAGTGGGCGCCGATGATCGAGGCCCGCGTGCAGGGCCTGACCCCGCCGCAGTGCGCCGATTGCGGCCGCGGCCCGTGCCGGACGCAGCTCGCATGCGAAGTTCCGGACGATGACCGTCAGGGGGTGCCGCTTGCCGAAATGGGGCCGCTGCTGGCCGCGTGCGGCGCTGCTGTTGCGGCGGCTGCGGTGTTTTTCGTGACTGCGTGAGGGCCACATGAAAGAGATCGCACAAGCCCTGGTCCGGGCTCAGCGGGCATTCGGCCCGGCGCTGAAGACCCGCACGAATCCGCACCTCAAGACAAAGTACGCAGACCTCGGCGCCGTGATTGAGGCGGTCATTGACGCTCTGCACGCCAACGGCATCGCCCTGACCCAGCACACGCACGACAGCCAGGACGGTGTGACCGTCGAGACGGTTTTCGTGCACGAGTCCGGCGAACAGTACACCACGGGCCGGCTCCACGTTCCCGCCGTCAAGACCGACCCCCAGGGCTACGGCTCGGCGCTGACCTACGCGCGCCGGTACAGCCTGATGGCCGCTTGCGGAATCGCACCGGAGGATGACGATGGCCAGGCGGCCAGCCGTGGCAAGCGCGACGAGCACGCGAGCATTGACGCCTACGCCGCCAAGCACCTGCCGGCCCTGCGCGAGGCTGCCCAGCGCGGTGGGGATGCCCTGGCCGAGGCTTTCAAAGCGCTGCCGAAGAGCGTTGAGAAGGCCGCGTTCTGGCAGGTGCACCAGGCCGAACTGAAGGCCCTGGCCTCAGAGGTGAAGTGATGG
>JBEBBF010000278.1:0-4792 GCA_041158545.1 Pseudomonadota bacterium
GGCGATGGAGTCGCCGATGGAGATGCCGGTGCGGACCGGCGGCCGGTCCGGGAAGCCGGTGACGTAGCGCAGCCCGCCCATGGATTCGCCGACGGCGCCGAAGCCGGGCTGGTCCTTGTAGGGGCCGGTCTGGCCGAAGCCGGACAGGCGGACCATGACCAGGCCGGGCTTGATCGCCGACAGGGCCTCCCAGCCCAGCCCGAGCTTTTCCAGGACGCCGGGCCGGAAGTTTTCGACAACGATGTCGGCCTCGGCCACCAGTTGCTCGATGATGCGGCGGCCGGCGGGGTGCTTCAGGTTCAGTGTCAGCGACTGCTTGTTGCGCGCCTGGACGTACCACCACAGCGAGGTGCCTTCGTGCAGCTTGCGCCATTGCCGCAGCGGATCGCCGCCCTTGGGCGACTCGATCTTGATCACTTCGGCGCCGAATTCGGCCAGGATGCGGGTGCAGAACGGGCCGGCGATCAGGGTGCCGAGTTCGATGACCTTGAGGCCGGCCAGGGGCAGCGGAGGGGGATTCATGTCAGGGCTCCCAGTGTTCCAACGGCCAGACGGCCGCGTCCCGCCACAGGCGGGTGATGGTGGTGGCCACCTGCTGCGGGGCGCCGCTGGTGGCCAGATGCACCCGGCCGTGGCCACCGCCCAGCAGGCCGGCCGCGGCGAGGCGGCGCTCCAGCTGGCGGGCGACGGCTTCGCCGGTGTCGAGCAGGTGGATGCCGGGCAGGCGTGCGGTGATGGCCGCCGCCACCCAGGGGTAATGGGTGCACCCCAGCACCACGACGTCGGCGCCGGCCCGCTCGAAGCCTTCCAGATAGGCCGCGAGCAGCGTCGCCACGGCGGGACTCGCCGGCCCGGCCTGCTCGATCGCCTCGGCCAGGCCGGGGCAGGCCTGGGCGACGACGGTGACATGGGGGGCGTGTTCGCCGACCAGACGCTGGAAACGGGCGCTGTCCAGCGTCCGGGTCGTGGCCAGCACGCCGACCACGCCGGAGCGGGTCAAGGCTGCTGCCGGCTTGACCCCAGGCTCCAGCGCCACCACCGGCAGATGCGTCGCGGCGCGGATGGCTTCCGCAGCGGCGGCCGTCGCGGTATTGCAGGCGATCACCAGGGCTTTGGCGCCCCGCGCTGCCAGCGCATGGGCAATGCGCACGCCCCGCTCCTTCAGGAACACCTCCGGCTTGTCGCCGTAGGGCAGGAAGCGGGTATCAGCGAAATAGAGGAAGTCTTCCTGCGGCAACTGCTGCCGCAAAGCCCGCAATACGGTCAGCCCCCCCAGACCGGAGTCAAAAACCGCAATCGGCGCGGCGGCGTGGTGCAAGGAATGCGGGGAGGACGACAAGAGCGATAACGCGCAAAGGCGGAGCGGTCAGGGGGCTGGCATTGTAGCCCGCAGCCCCGGCCGGGTGCAGCCCGAGTGCGCGGGAAGCGGCGGGCTTGGGCAGCGGTCAGCGGCGTGGATTCGGCGCTGCCTCCCGGCGCCAGCCGCAGCCCGGCTCAGAAGTGGTATTCCAGCCGCAGCATCGGCGTCCTGGCCCAGGCGCCAGGGCCGGCGGGGCCGCGGCTGTCGTTGCCGAATTTGTTGCGCCAGTATTCGTAGGCCGGGCCGAGGCGGAGCTGGTCGGGACGCAGCCCGAACGGCGCGCCGATTTCGAACAGCAGGCTGAGGTCGGCGTGGGTTTCGGCGGCGGTCCGGGCGCCGAATTCATCCCGGCCCTTGGCGGCGATGAAGTTGGCGTAACCGCCGAAGTGGAAGCGCTGTCCGCCCAACTGGCCGGGCAGGCCCCAGGCCAGGCTGAGCATCGGATGGGTCCGGTAGGTGTAGCGGGACGTGGTGGTGCCGGTGAAGTCATTGCGCGGCGCGTTGCTTTCCCACAGCGCCAGCAGGCTGAGGTCAAGGAAGCCGGGGACGTCGAAGCCCAGCGTCGGGCCGGCGACCAGCATCCGCTTGCGGGAGTTATAGCCGGCGTCATTCTTGTGATTGAGGTCGACGCCCAGGGTGCCGCCCAGGCTGCGCACCGGGCCACCGACCCAGTTGCCGCCGCCCAGCCGGGTGAAATCAAAGGTGTGGCGATAGACCAGATAGGCTTCGCGGGCGCCCTGGCTGCTGCCGGGGTCCACCGGGTCGCGCTGGTCGGATTGCAGCAGGTCGAGGTTGAGGAACTGGCTGCCCAGGCGGGTGCTGCCGGCGTGGGTGAGGCTGTAGATGGCTTTGCCGATGTCGTTGCCGGCGTAGGGTTCGGCAAAGTGCTGGCCGCGACGGTAGCCCAGCGCGGTGTCGCTCCAGTCCCCGGCGCAGGCCGGGGCAAGGCTCAACAGCAGCGGCAGGGCAGCGGCGAGGCGGGATGTCGGGGTGGGCATGCGGAGGACTCCGGATGTGACAAGGCCCCCGGTGACGGGGGCCTTGGCGGGGCGAACGGCGGGGGATTACATCCGTTCGATCATCGCGTCGCCGAATTCCGAGCAGGAGACTTCGGTGGCGCCGGCCATCAGCCGGGCGAAGTCGTAGGTCACGACCTTGTCGCCGATGGCGGCTTCCATGGACTTGATCACCAGGTCGGCGGCTTCCTTCCAGCCCAGGTGGCGCAGCATCATTTCGGCGGAGAGGATCAGGGAACCGGGGTTCACCTTGTCCAGGCCGGCGTACTTGGGCGCGGTGCCGTGGGTGGCTTCGAAGCAGGCGTACTGGTCGGAGATGTTGGCCCCCGGCGCAATGCCGATGCCACCGACCTGGGCGGCCAGCGCGTCGGAGATGTAGTCGCCGTTGAGGTTGGTGGTGGCGATCACGTCGTATTCCGCCGGACGCAGCAGGATCTGCTGCAGGAAGGCGTCGGCGATGGCGTCCTTGACGGTGATTTCACGGCCGCTCTTCGGGTTGATGAAGTGGCACCACGGGCCGCCGTCGATGGGCTGGGCGCCGAATTCCTCGATCGCCACCTTGTAGCCGATGTCGCGGAACAGGCCTTCGGTAAACTTCATGATGTTGCCCTTGTGCACCAGCGTCACCGACTTGCGGTCGTTGTCGATGGCGTACTGGATCGCGGCGCGCACCAGGCGCTGCGTGCCTTCGATGGAGACCGGCTTGATGCCGATACCCGACGACTCGGGGAAGCGGATCTTCTTGACGCCCATTTCCTTCTGCAGGAAATCGATGACCTTGCGGACGTTGTCGCTGTTGGCGGCCCATTCGACGCCGGCGTAAATGTCTTCGGTGTTTTCACGGAAGATGACCATGTTGGTCAGCTCCGGATTCTTCAGCGGGCTGGGCACGCCCTTGAAGTAGCGGACCGGGCGGACGCACTGGTAGAGGTCCAGTTCCTGACGCAGCGCGACGTTCAGCGAGCGGATGCCGCCGCCAACCGGGGTGGTCATCGGGCCCTTGATCGACACCGAATAGGCCTTCAGCGTGTCGAAGGTTTCCTTCGGCAGCCACTCGTCGGGGCCGTAAAGGCGGGTGGATTTTTCGCCGGCGTAGACTTCCATCCAGTGAATCTGCTTCTGGCCGCCGTAGGCCTTGGCGACTGCAGCATCGATGACCTTGATCATCACCGGCGTGATGTCGATGCCGATACCGTCCCCTTCGATGAAGGGAATGATGGGATTGTCCGGAATCGGCTGACCCGGAACGATTTTCGAACCACCTTGCGGAATCTTGATGTGAGAAGTCATATCCACTCCATGCATGCATTGTTATTGGACGACCATCGGGGCCGGAAAGCCCTCCAGCCAGCCGGAAAACGGGGCTGACCGGCCTTGAGCGCGCAGATTATGTCGCAAAAGCCGGCGGGATGTCAGCCAGCTCCGGACTCGCCGGCTGCGGACGCAAAAAGGCCACCGGCCGGGATACGGGCGGTGGCCTTCAGGGTCGGTCAGTACGGCAACCCTGCGCTTGCCGACTTAGCGACGGCAAGCGGCAGGGCGGCGCGAACTCAGCTGGCGAAGCGGGCTGCGGCGACGCGGGCGGCCTTCAGTGCACCGTTCAACGTCGGGCTCGGACGCATTACGGCCTTGCACTTGTCGGAATCGGCCTTGTAGTAGCCGCCGATATCCACCGGCTTGCCCTGCACCGTCTTCAGCTCGGCAACGATCTGCGCTTCGCTGTCGGTCAGGCTCTTGGCCAGTTGGGCGAAGTGGGCAGCCAGTTCCTTGTCTTCGGTCTGGCCGGCGAGTTCCTGGGCCCAGAACATGGCCAGGTAGAACTGGGAACCGCGGTTGTCCAGTTCGCCGGTCTTCGGAGACGGGGACTTCTTGTTGTCCAGCAGCTTGCCGGTGGCAGCGTCCAGGGTCTTGGCCAGCAACACGGCGCGCTTGTTGCCTTCCTTCAGGCCCAGGTCTTCCAGCGAAACCGCCAGAGCCAGGAATTCACCCAGGGAATCCCAGCGCAGGTGGTTTTCTTCGGTCAGCTGCTGCACGTGCTTCGGTGCAGAGCCGCCGGCGCCGGTTTCGTACATGCCGCCGCCCGCCATCAGCGGAACGATGGACAGCATCTTGGCGGAGGTGCCCAGTTCCATGATCGGGAACAGGTCGGTCAGGTAGTCGCGCAGGATGTTGCCGGTGACGGAGATGGTGTCCAGACCGCGGATCACGCGCTCCAGCGTGTAACGCATGGCGCGAACCTGGGACATGACCAGAATTTCGAGACCGCTGGTGTCGTGATCCTTGAGGTAGGTTTCAACCTTCTTGATCAGTTCGGCTTCGTGCGGACGGTACGGATCCAGCCAGAAAACCGCCGGGGTGTTCGAATTGCGGGCACGGGTGACGGCCAGCTTGACCCAGTCGCGGATCGGGGCATCCT
>JBEBBF010000279.1:0-6902 GCA_041158545.1 Pseudomonadota bacterium
GTCACCGCCTGCGCCTTTTCCCCGGACGGTGGCCGCATCCTCACTGGCTCCGGGGACAACACGGCGCGTCTGTGGGACGCCACCAGCGGCAAGGAAGTGCTGCGCTTGGCAGGGCATGAAAACTTGGTCACCGCCTGCGCCTTTTCCCCGGACGGTGGCCGCATCCTCACTGGCGCCTATGACAATACGGCGCGCCTGTGGGACGCCGCCAGCGGCAAGGAAGTGCTGCGCTTGGCGGGGCATGAAGACCCGGTCACCGCCTGCGCCTTTTCCCTGGACGGCAGCCACATCCTGACTGGCTCACGGGACAACACCGCGCGCCTGTGGGATACCGCCAGCGGCCAGGAAGTGCTGCGCCTGGAGGGACATGAAAACGCAGTCACCTCCTGCGCTTTCTCCCAGGACGGCAGCCGCATCCTCACCGGTTCCAATGACAAGACAGCCCGCCTGTGGGACGCCGAAAGCGGCGAGGAACTGATGCGCTACCTGTCGGCCCCGGACGGCTGGCTGAGCATCGACATGCGCACCCGCAAGTGGCGTGGCAAGGGCTCGCTGACCGAGCATGTGGTCTACCTGGATCCCAGCCTCCCCCCCCTGGAAGCCCCGCGCCACCGTGCCATCGACTTGCCGGAGTTGCGGGCGGAGGATTGAACCGGGCTGGCCCTGCGTGACCGCCCCGTGGGGCGGAAAAGTGCTGGCGCCGGTCAGGATATGGAGGCAACGAAGTCGGCCGCGGCCTCGAAGATGGCTTGCGCTGCGGCGCGGTCGCGCTGAAACAGGGTCTGGAAGCTGCGGGCGCAGTTGCTGTGCCCGGACTGGAGCGCGGTGCAGCCCTGAATGATTTTGCGGCTGGCGGCGGTGCCCGTACCGTCCGCCTCGGCGCACAACTGGGGAAACAGGGCCACGATCACCATGGCGCGTTCCCTGAACAGGTTCTTGCGCTTGGCCACATCGTCCAGCTTGAAGAATTCGATGGTGACGAGCGCCCGCGCCCGCGGGTAGCCGTGCTGCGCCAGGGCCAGCGGGGCCACACCGTGGAAGCCGATGAGCTGTTCCGCCGGGGTGTCGAAATCGCCAAGGGGGTAGATGAGCAGGGGCTGCTCCTGGCGGAGCTGCGCGGGATCGTCCCCGTTCAGCATGTAGTTGCCGGCGATGGGGAAATAGTCCTTCTTGAGGACGGAGTTGCAAGGCTTGCAGGCCGCCGAGTAATTGAACGGGTGGTAAGGCAGGAGGTAATACCCCGTGTCGCCGCCCGGTGGCGGCGTGATGCTGATCGCGCTTTGCTTGATCAGCCGGGCCGGGGCTTTCCAGGCACTGACGCGCCCCTTGGGGCGGAAATGTTCCACATCCTGGGCGACTTTGCCGAACTCCACGGCCTCCTGCTTGCTTTCGCAGTAGACGCATTTGCAGCCCTGGAGGTCCATATAAACCGGTTTGACCTCGCTCCAGATGGTGCTGCTTTCCGCGTACTTGCCCTGGTCCTTGAATCCGGCGGTGCGCTGGGCGGCACGGGCCAGCCATCCCGGTACCGCCTGCTCGATGCGGGCCTCCAGGTCGGCCCGGCTGATGGGGTATTGGATCACTTCGCCACCTCGGCGCCCCGACTCATTTCCTCCAGCAACCGCAAGGCGGCCGCCGTGTCGCCGGTCCGGGCCTGAAGTGCCAGATTCTTCAAATCCCGTTTTCTGCCGGGCGCGCGGGTGGATTGCAGGCCGAAGAAATCGCTCAGCAGCACCTGATCAGCGTCCAGCCCGTGCACAGCCCATTCAATACGCGCCGCCTTGCTGGCCCCCCGGACAGACTGAAGCACGATGATGTTCATCCACTCCAGCGTGCCGACGATGAGGGGGCTGTGCGAGGTGACAATGAACTGGATGTTGGGCAGGGCCTTGGCCAGGTCCTGCAGCACATTCATCTGCCAGGAGGGATGCAGGTGCAGGTCAATCTCATCGACCATGACGATGCCGCGGTTTTCCACCAGTTTCTTGCCGGAGGGGCAGGTTTCGCAGACGTGGTAGAGCAAATCGCCGACCCAGCCGAGGAAGGCCCGGTAGCCGTCGGAAAGGGCGGGGAAGGGGACTTCGACGCCGCCTTTGGCAAACAGGTATTCCCCTTCACCGTCCTGCTTGCCGGTAAATCGCCAACCGTCGCGGCCCATCAGCCGGTTGAGCAGGTGCTCCACCTGAACATAGCGCCCTTTGAGTTGATTGCTCTCGCTATAGCGCGGCAACCAGCTGTTGAGGGGACGCAGGGAATAATCTTCCTCGAATAAGCCCATGATCCGGGCAGCACGGGGCGAGGAACGGCTGCTTTGCTCAAAACGGCTGGATTTGGACACCCGGCGAGTGGAGCCGTAGCCGACCATGAACAGCGCGTCGGAGTTAGAACTGAAGACCGGGTGCCAGGCCTCCTCTTCCTCTTGATCCCAGTCCAGAATTTCGAGATCGCCTTCGGCCACCACCTTGACGCGGGAATCAATGACGCTGACGTTGCAATGATCCTGCGAGTGGGTCAGAAAGCTGGCCTGAACGCTGGCGACCGGATGCGCCACCTGTCCCCCTTCACGCCGAATCAGCCGGTATGGGTAGATGCCGGAACGACCGACCGCCGGCCCCAGCGCGGCCAGGGCAATGGCCTTGAGCAGCGTGGTTTTGCCGTAGCCGTTGTCCGCCAGCAGCAAGTTCAGATTGGGCAACACCGGACGCGGCATCCCCAACTGGGCAAAATCCAGGTCCGCGTGACAGAAATTGATCTTTGTCTTACGCAGGGATCGGAAATTCTGGATTTCGATTGCATTGATGTACATCGACTGCTCCGGCAATGATCAAAGTGACCCGTCAATCCTAACTGCCTGCAAGCGACAGCGTCCAGACCAAACCCATCTCCACCACACCGGCCCAAGACGATTTCCCCTGCCCTTGTCCGGTTCGCCGAATCGGTTTTCGGTGGGTTGAAATGCAAAAGGCCGCTCACGCGGCCTTTTGCATTGTTCCTGCCCAAGCCTCAGCGTTTGCGCCGGTCTTTGCCTTTGGCGACGCAGTCGACGTAATAGACGGTCTTGCCGTTGACGGTTTCCTTGACCAGGCCGTGGACGTCGGTTTCGAAGCCGGGGAATTTTTCGTTGAAGTCGCGGGCGAAGCGGAGGTAGCTGACGATGGTGGTGTTGAAGCGTTCGCCGGGGATCAGCAGCGGGATGCCCGGTGGGTAGGGGGTCAGCAGGACGCTGGTGACGCGGCCTTCGAGCTTGTCGAGTTCGACCCGTTCGATTTCCTTGTGGGCCATGCGGGCGAAGGCGTCGGCGGGCTTCATCGCCGGCTCCATGTCCGAGAGGTACATCTCGGTGGTGAGGCGGGCGACGTCGTTCTGGCGATAGACGTCGTGGATTTGCTGGCAGAGTTCCCGGAGGCCGATGCGCTCGTAGCGGGGGAATTTCTGGACGAATTCCGGCAGCGCCTTCCACAGCGGCTGGTTCTTGTCGTAGTCGTCCTTGAACTGCTGCAGCGCGGTCACCAGGGTGTTCCAGCGGCCCTTGGTGATGCCGATGGTGAACATGATGAAGAAGCTGTAGAGGCCGCACTTTTCGACGATCACGCCGTGTTCGGCGAGGTATTTGGTGACGATGGCGGCGGGGATGCCGAGCTTGTCGTCGAAGTCGCCATCCACATCCAGCCCCGGGGTGATGATCGTGGCCTTGATCGGGTCGAGCATGTTGAAGCCGTCGGCCAGCTTGCCGAAGCCGTGCCAGCGTTCGCCGGGTTTCAGCATCCAGGCTTCGCGTTCTTCGATGCCTTCTTCGGAGAGGTCGTCCGGGCCCCAGACCTTGAACCACCAGTCGGCGCCCCATTCCTCGTCCACCTTGCGCATGGCGCGGCGGAAGTCGAGGGCTTCGGCGATGGATTCTTCGACCAGCGCGGTGCCGCCCGGCTCTTCCATCATCGCCGCGGCGACGTCGCAGGAGGCGATGATCGCGTACTGCGGGCTGGTGGAGGTGTGCATCAGGTAGGCTTCGTTGAAGACGTCCCGGTCGAGTTTGTTGTTTTCCGCGTCCTGCACCAGGATCTGCGAGGCCTGGGACAGCCCGGCGAGCAGCTTGTGGGTGGATTGGGTCGAGAAGACCATGGATTCCTTGCAGCGCGGGCGGTCGGCGCCGATGGCGTGGTAATCGCCGTAGAAGTCATGGAAGGCGGCGTGGGGCAGCCAGGCTTCGTCGAAGTGCAGGGTGTCGATCCGGCCGTCGAGCATGTCCTTGATGTCTTCGACGTTGTAGAGGATGCCGTCGTAGGTGGATTGGGTGATGGTCAGCACCCGCGGCTTCACGTTCGGGTTCTTTTTCAGCACTTCCCTGGCGAAGGGGTTGGCTTCGATCTTGCGGCGGATGTTTTCCGGGGCGAACTCTTCCTTGGGGATCGGGCCGATGATCCCGTAGTTGTTGCGCTTGGGCATCAGGAAGACGGGGATCGCGCCGGTCATCATGATCGCGTGCAGGTTGGATTTGTGGCAGTTGCGGTCGACGATGACGATGTCCCCCGGCGCCACGGTGGAGTGCCAGACGATCTTGTTCGAGGTCGAGGTGCCGTTGGTGACGAAGAACAGGTGGTCACAGTGGAAGATGCGGGCGGCGTTCACTTCCGAGGCGCGGACCGGGCCGGTGTGGTCGAGCAGTTGGCCGAGTTCTTCCACCGCGTTGCAGACGTCGGCACGCAGCATGTTTTCGCCGAAGAACTGGTGGAACATCTGGCCGACCGGGCTCTTCAGGAAGGCGACGCCGCCGGAGTGGCCGGGACAGTGCCAGGAATAGGAGCCGTCGGCGGCGTAGTGGGTCAGCGCCCGGAAGAAGGGCGGCGGCAGGGAATCCAGGTAGGCGCGGGCTTCCCGGACCACGTTGCGGGCGATGAACTCCGGCGTGTCCTCGAACATGTGGATGAAGCCGTGCAGCTCCCGCAGGATGTCGTTGGGGATGTGCCGGGAAGTCCGGGTTTCGCCGTGCAGGAAGATGGGAATCTCGGCGTTGCGGTTGCGAATCTCGGTGACGAAGGCGCGCAGCTCGGCCAGGGTTTCCTCCGGCTCCAGCGCCAGTTCCTCGTCGTCGATGGAGAGGATGAAGGTGGAGGCGCGGCTTTGCTGCTGGGCGAAGGAGGTGAGATCACCGTAACTGGTGACCCCCAGCACTTCCATGCCTTCCTGCTCGATGGCATCCGCCAGGGCGCGGATGCCGAGGCCGGAAGCGTTCTCGGAGCGGAAGTCTTCGTCGATGATGATGACAGGGAAATGAAAGCGCATGGTCGAGCCCTCAGAGAGAAGCCAGTGAATGAACGAAAGCATGGACGGCGGTCCGGCGGCAGGAAACCGGGGATGCTCGTCCGCGAAGATGACAGGGCCGTGACAAGCCCGCAGCCGACCGGCTCACGCCGGATGCACCGGCCGGGGGCGGGTCAGCGGGGGGTTTCACGGCGGTCGGAATGGGGGCGTCAGATTTTCGGCAGCGTGACGCCGACCTGGCCCTGATATTTGCCGCCCCGGTCCTTGTACGAGGTTTCGCATTCCTCGTCGGACTCGAAGAACAGCACCTGGGCGCAGCCTTCACCGGCGTAGATCTTCGCCGGCAGCGGGGTGGTGTTGGAGAACTCCAGCGTCACATAGCCTTCCCACTCCGGCTCGAAGGGGGTGACGTTCACGATGATGCCGCAGCGGGCGTAGGTGCTCTTGCCCAGGCAAACGGTCAGCACCTTGCGGGGAATCCGGAAGTATTCGACGGTCCGCGCCAGCGCGAAGGAGTTTGGCGGGATGATGCAGTAGTCCCCATCGATCTCGACGAAGGACTTGGGGTCGAAATTCTTCGGGTCCACCACCGTGTGGTTGATGTTGGTGAACACCCGGAATTCACCGGCACAGCGGATGTCGTAGCCGTAGCTGGAAGTGCCGTAGGACACGATCTTCTCGCCATTGACCTGACGAATCAGGGTCGGCTCGAAGGGCTCGATCATGCCGTGCTCGGCCGCCATGCGGCGAATCCACTTGTCTGACTTGATGGCCATGGCGGCGTGTCCGGAATTAGGGTTGGAAAGGGCAGCGATTTTTCCATTGATGCGCTGCAAAGTCACGCCCAATTTGCGCTTTTTACAGCGCAACGGCGCCGATCCGGCGCCGTTGTGGCCTGACCTCGCCCGAGGCCTCTCCAGGCGGGCCGTCCGGGCGGCCCGCCAGCGGGCTTCAGGTGCGCTGAACCACGATGTTCGGGAACTTGGCGCTCATGTCCCTGGCCTTCTCGCCGACCTTGATCGCGACCCGGCGGGCGATGGCGCGGTAGATTTCCGCGGCCGGGGAATCCGGGGCGCCGACCACCGTCGGCTTGCCGGAATCGGCCAGTTCGCGAATCTGGATGTCCAGCGGCAGGCTGCCGAGGAACTCCACGCCATAGTCGGCGCACATCTTCTCGCCGCCGCCCACCCCGAAGATGTGCTCGGCATGGCCGCAGTTGGAGCAGACGTGGATGCTCATGTTTTCGACGATGCCGAGGATGGGGATATTCACCTTCTCGAACATCTTCAGCCCCTTGCGGGCGTCGATCAGCGCGATGTCCTGCGGCGTGGTGACGATCACCGCGCCGGTCACCGGCACCTTCTGGGCCAGCGACAACTGCGTGTCGCCGGTGCCCGGCGGCATGTCGACAACCAGGTAATCGAGTTCGCCCCAGTTCGTCTGGTTAAGCATCTGGTCGAGAGCCTGGACCACCATCGGGCCACGCCAGACCATCGGCGTCTCGACATCGATCATGAATCCGATCGAACTCGCCTGCAGGCCATGCCCTTCCATCGGCTCAAGTGTCTTGCCATCCTTGGACTCCGGCCGTCCGGTGATGCCCAGCATTTGCGGCTGCGAGGGACCGTAGATGTCGGCATCGA
>JBEBBF010000280.1:0-17634 GCA_041158545.1 Pseudomonadota bacterium
AGGTGATTAACACCTTGAGCCGCAAGGCCCGCCCGGCCTTTTTCGCTTGCGCTTGGGCGTCGGCAATCAGCTTCAATAGGTTGTTGGTGAATACCTGACCATCGGCTTCGGTGAGCTTAACCAGCACTTCGTCCAAGCCGTCGAACAGCACCACCGCCCCTTGGGCAATCCAGCGATAGACATGCTCCAGGCTAAAGGCCTCGCTGCGCCCTTCGTCCAACCAACCCCGTGCCATACATTCCTTGAGTGTTTCGTCCAAGGTCGGCACCCGCTCCCGCAGGCCGGTGACGTGACGCAGATCAAAATACAGGGGAATGGGGCAGCTCGGGTCTTGTGCCCGCTCCTCATCCAATTGCCGCGCCAGCAATTGGCAGGTAATGGTTTTGCCCATGCCGTATTCCCCTAGCAAAGCAAACAGGGGCGGCGCTTGGTCATCGTCCAACCATTCGCGCACATAGGGCAGCACGGTTTTGCCGCTGTCGTTGCTGTCTGCGCCTTCTGCTGGGCTGATCGCTTTATTGTCCAAACGGGCCGGACGACCGCAGGCGTCTTGATCCACATGGGCATGGGGCACGGCTTTTAAGTCTTTCAGCCCCATGTGCTGGGCCGCCGGAGGGCGCATCTCTTGCGGCGGCTGGGCGGGAACCGGCAGCGGGGCTTTCTCCGGCTGGGGCGCGAGACAACCTTGCTCCAACAGCGCCTTCACCACCAGGGCGGCGTTAGTGGCAGCGGTTTGTTGGTCGGCGTCTTTGTCGAGCGAACTCTTACCGCCATCACCCCAATCACTGATCGCTTTCACCACTAGCCAATCGGTCTTCCGCTCATCGGCAGCAGCTTGAATGCCGATGCTTTCCATATCACCGCCAATCACTTCCGTCGCCTCGGCCTTCAGTTCGTCAATAAAAGGCTGGTGGTCCACCAGCTTGTCACCACAGGCGAGCAAGCCAAAAAACAGTCTAGGCCAGGGCTTCGGGTGAGTACCGGTCTGGTCCATGCTGCGCAGGCGGTTAAACAGCGCTAGCGAGGCGGGAGGACGAGCACCCCGGAATACTTTGGAACCATCGGGATTAACGCGGGCATTTTCGTAATCAAACAAACATTCGGAAACCAGCACATCACCGATACGTTGCTTCGTTTTGTGGGTGCCAAAGGCAATGCCCAAGGCAATCAAAGCGCTGGGCTGAAAGCGGGCCAGCGCCCAAGTGGCGGTCTGTTGCGCCGGGCCGCGCCGCTGGCTGCTGACCACATGAATGACTTCTTGTTGGCCATATAGTCCCAAGCGCGTGAAGTTATAGCGCCCATCAAATTCGGTTTTCGCGCTAGTAGCGGCGAATGCGGCGCGCACCGCCGCCGTCTCGTGCTCATTAAAAGTCATCAACACCACCGGCAAGCCGAGCGGCAGACCGCGCTGGTCGCTCATCAAGCGCTCGGCAGGCACGCCCGCCAAGTCGCCGGTATAGGGCTTGGCGGTGTTTTCCACTAAGCCTTCAAACCAGATCCAGCGGTCGTCGCCCGCTTTTTTGTCGGGCGTGGTGTGCACCTCCAAAACCAGCCCGGCTTCCTTGGCGCTGTCGTCCAGGAGCTTCAAAAAACGGGTGAGCATGGTGTTGGCGCTGTTAGTGCTGCTGGCCAAGGGCGACAGGGTGTCGCGCAATTGATTGAAATTCACCCGCCCCTCGGCATCCATCAGGCCCAGCAACGTGTTCAGGGAAGCTTGCTGCTGCTTTTTCAGCCGGGCGTGCAATTTACGCAGGCTGGCTTCGGCGAAGTATTTGTTCAGAACTGGCATGGCGATCTCCTGGGCCGGAATGGATGCAGTATTGCCCACCTGCTGCGAAATGTCAAAGAACTTCTTGTTGTTTTAGTTGTTTCACAGACGTAAAAGCAATTTTGCCTTAGAAGTCTCTGCCAACCATTCCCAAGCAGAGCGCCAGCGCCCGACAACGCAGCGCAATTTCTTCCTGGTGTTTTCAAGAGTACCCAGCCCGCCCTCTGCGGCGTATAGTCCGGCCTCCCGATTTTTCCCTGCCTGATGCCATGCCTTTGCCCAGTTATGACCCCGCGAACTACGCTGAACAGCTTGCTGCCAAGGTGGCGCGTTACCGTGCCGATTTTGCTGAGCTGGGTTTGCCGGAGCCGGAGGTGTTTGCTTCGGAGCCGTTGAATTACCGGATGCGGGCGGAGTTCCGGATGTGGCATCAGGGCGAGCGGGTGGATTACGCGATGTTTGATCCGACCGGGCCGCGGCGGGTGGTGATCGTTGAGGATTTCCCGATTGCCTGCCCGCCGATCCACGCGGCGATGCCGCGACTGCGCGCCTTGCTGCAGGACAGCCCGGCGCTGAAAAAGCGGCTGTTCCAGGTGGAGTTTCTGGCGACGCTGAGCGGCGAGCTGCTGATCGTGCTGGTTTATCACCGGGAGCTGGACGCGGCCTGGGAAGTGGCGGCGCGGGAACTGGCGGCGGCGCTGGGCGCGCAGATCATTGGTCGCAGCCGCAAGCAGAAAATCGTGCTGGAGCGGGATTGGCTGCTGGAGGAATTCGAACTGGGTGGCCGCCGCCTGCGTTACCAGCAAATCGAAGGCAGCTTCACCCAGCCCAACGGCGGCATGAACCGGCAGATGCTGGGCTGGGCCTGCCGCCAGGCCGCCGGGCTGGGCGGCGATCTGCTGGAGTTGTACTGCGGCAACGGCAATTTCACGCTGGCGCTGGCGCCGCACTTCCGCCAGGTGCTGGCCACCGAAGTCAGCAAAACCTCGGTCGCCGCTGCGAATTACAACCTGGAGGCCAACGGCGTCAGCAACATCACGCTGGTGCGGATGGCCAGCGACGAAATCAGCGGCGCGCTGGCCAAGGTACGGGAATACCGGCGGATGCAGGGCGTGAATCTGGACGACTACGCCTTCAGCACCCTGTTCGTCGATCCGCCGCGCAGCGGCCTTGATGACGCCACCCTCGACCTCGCCCGCGGTTTCCGCCACATCCTCTACATTTCCTGCAACCCGGAAACCCTGCGCAGCAACCTCGCCGCCCTCGCCCCCACCCACCGGATCACCGCGGCCGCCGCCTTCGACCAGTTCCCCTACACCCACCATCTGGAGTGCGGCGTGCTGCTGGCGCGGCGGGAAAACTGAGCGGGGCTGCGCCCCAAACCTGCAGTTTCCGGGCGGAAAACCCCGCCCACGCCGGTCTCACGCCGGTCTCACGCCGGTCTCACCCTCGCCTCCCTTCAGCCTTGCGGCATCGGGCTGCGTGGGCGGCCAAACTTTTGACGAAAAATCCAGCCGGGAACACGGCTGCGATCCGCCGTCATTCCGCCCCCTGTCATGAATTTCCCCTGCTCGGCTTCAGTGGTAGGGTGGCGTTTTTTCCGTTTGGGATGAGTCATGCGCGCTGCTCGTTGCCGTTTGCTTATGGTGGCTGCCTGCCTGCTGGCGGGGGCCGGGTCGGCGGGGGCGTTCAGCGTCCAGCGCTTCAGTCCTGAGGGGCAGGTCAGCCAGCAGACGCGGGTGTCGGTGCGCTTCAGCGCCGACATGGTCCGGCTGGGGGATACGACGGCGGCGGCGCCGTTTGACATCCAATGTGGCAGCGTGAATGGCGAGGGGCGCTGGCAGGACAGCCAGACCTGGAGCTGGCAATGGTCGCGGCCGCTGCAGGCCGGGGAGCAATGCCGTTTCGAGCTGAAAGCCGGGCTGACGGCGATCAACGGCGAGGCGGCCAGCGGGCGCAGCCGCTTCGAATTCGCGGCGGCGGCACCGCGGGCCTGGGGGCTGCAGCCGCGGCCGGGCGCGACGGTGGAGGAAGATCAGGTTTTCGTCGTCAATGGCGGCGGGCCGCTGGCGCTGGATTCCGTGCGCAAGAACCTGTGGTGCGAAGCGAGTGGCGTCGGCCAGCGGATTCCGGTGCAGATCGTCGAAGGCCCCCCGGCGCAGGAAGTCCTGCAGCAGGTGGGTCATGGCGCCGGCCCGGCACCGGTGCTGGTGCGCTGCAGCGAGATGCTGCCGGCCGGCGCCAAGCTGCGGCTGGTCTGGGGCAAGGGCATCACCGCCAGCAACGGCACGCCCAGCCAGAAGGAAGAAAGCTTCAATTACAGCGTCCGCCTGCCCTTCCGCGCCGAAGTGAGTTGCGAACGGGAAAAGCTCAACGCGCCCTGCTCGCCGCTGTCCGGAATCAGCGTCAATTTCAACGCGCCGATCGATGTGGAACAGGCGATGCGCATCCGGCTGCAGACGCCTGAAGGCAGCCGTTCGCCGCGCAAGGCGGCAGCCACGGACAAGACCGTGCAGAACGTCCTGTTCCCGGCGCCGCTGTCGCCGCAGGCGGAATTGCGGCTGGAATTGCCCGGCGGGCTGAAGGATGAAGCCGGGCGGTCGCTGGCCAACGCCGCCAGCTTCCCGCTGACGCTGCGCAGCGGCGGGCTGCCGCCGCTGGCCAAATTCCCCGGCAACTTCGGGATACTGGAGTTGAAGGAAGGCGGGGTGCTGCCGGTGACGCTGCGCAATGTCGAAGCCAGCCTGCCGCAACAGAGCCTCAAGCTGCCGGGCAGCCACCGTTTCAGCAACGAGCGGCTGAGCGAGGATGGGGATGTGCTGGCGGCGATGCGGGCGCTGGCCCGCTTCGAGCAGCAGACACAGAAGGTCAAGCTGCCGATCAACGGCAAGCTGGAGGAATTCACCGATTTCCACTACCCGCGGGAGCTTTCCTTCCTCCAGTCCCGCCCCGGCGTGAACCGCCAGGCCCTGCCCAAGCCGGGCGGCAGCAATGAATTCGAAGTGGTGGGCATTCCCCTCGGCAAGCCGGGGCTGCACATCGTCGAAATCGAAAGCCGGCTGCTGGGCGCCGCGCTGCTGGCAACGCCGAAGCCGATGTACGTCCGCACTTCGGTGCTGGTCACCAATCTGGCGGTGCATTTCAAACGCGGCCGCGACAACGCGCTGGTCTGGGTCACAGCGCTGGATAGCGGCAAACCGGTCGGCGACGCCGAAGTCCGGGTATCCCGCTGCGACGGCACGCTGTTGTGGCAAGGCCGGACCGACGCCCAGGGCCGGGCGCTGGCCGAGCAGCCGCTCCAGGCCAAATCCTGCGACGACGACAATTTCCTCTTCGTCAGCGCCCGGCTGGGCGAGGACTACAGCTTCGCCCGTTCCGACTGGAACGAAGGCATCGAGCCCTGGCGTTTCGCGATCAACGGCTGGGCCGATCCCTCGCCGTTGCGGCTGCACAGCGTGCTCGACCGCAGCCTGTTCCGGCTGGGCGAAACCCTGTCGATGAAGCATTTCGCCCGCCGCCGCGACAGCCGCGGCTTTGCGCTGCTGCCCCCGGAAAACCTGCCGACCCAGGTGGTGATCACCCATCGGGACAGCGGCAACGAATACAAGCTGCCGCTGACCTGGAACGCCCAGGGCGACGCCCTGAGCCAGTGGAAGATTCCCGCCAGCGCCAAGCTGGGCAGCTACGACATCAGCCTGAACGGCGGCAAGCGGGAGCCGGGCCAGTACGAAGGCGCGGTGAGCACCGGCGAATTCCGCGTTTCCGACTTCCGGCTGCCGGTGTTCACCGGCAGCGTCAAGGGCGTGCCGGGCCGGCAGGTGGCGCCGGACAAGGTGCCGCTGGCGCTGGGCCTGTCCTTCCTGAACGGGGGCGCGGCCAAGGAGACCGAAGTCCAGGTTTCGGCGACGCTGCGGCCGCGCTGGCCGAGCTATCCGAACTACGAGGCCTACAGCTTCCAGCTGGGTTTTGCCGACTCCGAACTCCAGGCCTTCGGTCTGGGCAGCGACCGCCAGAGCGAAAGGCTGGTGCTGGACAAGCAGGCGCTGAAGCTGGACCGCAACGGCAGCGGCAAACTGGACGTCGCGCTGCCGCAGGCGCCGCAAGGCCCGAGCGAGTTGTACGCGGAAATGAGCTTCCCCGACCCCAACGGCGAAATTCAGACGCTGCGCGGCCGGGTCGAACTGTGGACCGCCAAGGTCACGCTGGGGCTGAAGATCGGCGACGGCAGCAACGGCCAGGCTGCGCCCCGGCTGTCGCTGGTGACGCTGGACATGGACGGCAAGCCGGTCGCCGGCCAGGATGTGGTGGTCAAGGCCAAACGGCGGATCAACTACAGCCACCGCCGCCGCATCGTCGGCGGCTTCTACGCCTACGAACACAGCGAGGAATTCCGCGATCTGGGCGAAATCTGCCGCGGCCGCAGCGACAGCCGCGGCTTCTTTGAATGCACGCCGGACACCATGGACCCCGGTTCGGTCTATGTGCTGGCCGAAACCAGGGACAGCGACGGCCGCCCGGCCCGCGCCGGCGGGGATTTCTGGATCTATGGCGCCGGCGACACCTGGTTCACCGCCGGCAACCAGGACCGGATCGACCTGATTCCCGAGCAAACCCGCTACCAGCCGGGGCAGACCGCCCGCTTCCAGGTCCGCACCCCCTTCCGGGAGGCGACGGCCCTGGTCAGCGTCGAGGCAGAAGGGGTGATCGACAGCTATGTGCTGCCGATTTCCCGCTTCAAGCCGGTGATCGAACTGCCGGTCAAGGCGGAATGGGGACCGAATGTCTTTGTCTCGGCGCTGCTGGTGCGCGGCCGGGTCGAGCCGCTGAACTGGCTGAGCTTCTTCCAGTGGGGTTGGCGCGAGCCGATCAGCTGGTTCCGGGAATGGTGGAATCCGCAGCAGCCGACGGCGATGGTCGACCTGGCCAAGCCGGCCTTCCGGCTGGGGCTGACGGAAATCCAGGTCGGCACCGAAGGCTTCCGGCTGCAGGTGACGCTGACCCCGGATCGCACCGATTACAAGCCGCGGGACGAAGCGACGGTGACGCTGCAGGTGAACACCCCGGACGGCAAACCCGCCGCCGGAGGCGAAGTCACCTTCGCCGCGGTGGATCAGGCGCTGCTGGAACTGCGCGGCAACGACAGCTGGAACCTGCTGGAAGCCATGCTGACCCGGCGCGGCCACAGCATCGAGACCGCCACCGCCCAATCCCAGGTGATCGGTAAACGCCACTTCGGCAAGAAGGCGCTGCCCCCCGGCGGCGGCGGTGGCCGGGCGCCGGCACGGGAGTTGTTCGACACCCTGCTCAGCTGGCAACCGGCGGTGAAGCTGGACGCCAACGGCAGCGCCAGGCTGCGCTTCCGGCTCAACGACAGCCTCAGCGAATTCCAGCTGGTCGGCGTCGCCAGCCGCGGCAGCAGCCAGTTCGGCACCGGCAGCACCCGCATCCGCAGCCGCCAGGATCTGCAGCTGATTTCCGGGCTGCCGCCGCTGGTCCGGGAAGGCGACAGCTACCGGGCCATGCTGACCCTGCGCAACGGCACCGCCCGGCGGATGACGCTGAAGGTCGAAGCCCGCCAGGGCAGCAGCGCGCTGCCGGCGCAAAACCTGACGCTGGAGCCGGAAAGTGCCGGCGAGCTGGCCTGGAACGTCAAGGCCGCCGAAGGCATCAGCAGCCAGAACTGGGAGTTCAGCGCCCGCGAGGACGGCGGCAATGCCGGCGACACGCTGCGGATCAGCCAGCAGATCGCCCCGGCGGTGCCGGTCACGGTGCAACAGGCCAGCTTCCAGCGCCTGGACGGCAAGCTGGAACTCCCGGTCAGCCGCCCGGCCGGCGCCCTGCCCGGCAAGGGCGGGCTGGAAATCAACCTCGCCGCCCGGCTGGCCACCCCGCCCGCCGGCCTGCGCCGCTTCTTCGAAAGCTACCCCTACGGCTGCCTGGAACAATTGACCTCCATCGCCATCGGCCTGCACGACGAGCCGCGCTGGCAGCAGATCGTCAGCGCGCTGCCCGGCTACCTGGACAGCAACGGCCTCGCCCGCTACTTCCCCGGCGACGGCCCCGGCAGCACGACGCTGACCGCCTATCTGCTCGACCTGAGCAGCCTGGCCGGCTGGTCGCTGCCGGAGGACAGCCGGCAGAAGATGCTGCAAGGCCTGCGCAACTACGTCGAAGGCCGCTTCAAGGCCCAGGACTGGGCACCGGCCGGCAACTACGAGCTGTATCGCCGGCTCAACGCCCTGGCCAGCCTCAGCCGCTACGGCCAGAACGTCGCCCGCAGCGCCGCCGCGCTGGAAGTGGACCCGCTGCGCCTGCCGACCTCGGCGCTGATCGACTGGAACCGGGTGCTGCAGCTGCAAACCGAACTGCCGCAACGGGAGACCCGGCTCGCCGCCACCCGCCAGGAATTACGCAACCGCCTGACCTACGCCGGCACCCGGCTGGTCTTCAGCAACGAGCGCGAGGATTACTGGTGGTGGATGATGCTCAGCGCCGACGCCAACGCCTTCCGGCTGATCGACGCCGTGTTCGACGCCCCCGACTGGCAGGACGATCTGCCGCGCTTGCTGCAGGGCGCGCTGGAGCGGCAGGTCCGCGGCCACTGGCTAACCACCACCGCCAACGCCTGGGCGCGGGTGATGCTGGACCGCTTCGCCAGCAAATTCGAGCGCAGCCCGGTCAGCGGCCAGAGCCGCGCCAGCCTGGCCGAAGCCCGGGCGGCACTGGACTGGAAAACCGCCGGCGACACCCCGGCAGCCCTGGCCCTGCCCTGGCCCGCCAGCAAGGACGCCACGCTGCAACTGGAACACCAGGGCAGCGGCAAGCCCTGGGCGACGATCCAGGTGCTGGCGGCGATTCCCGACGGCCCGGCCCGCGGCAACGGCCTCAAGGTCAGCCGCAAGCTGACGCCGCTCAGCGAAAAGACGCCGGGCAAGGTCAGCCGCGGCGACCTGTGGCGGGTGACGCTGACGCTGGATTCGGACCTCGACCTGAGCTGGGTGGCGCTGAGCGACCCGATCCCGGCCGGCGCCCGCATCCTCGGCGACGGCGACGGCCGCGACAGCCAGATCGCAACGCTGGAGGAAAACCGCAGCAGCCGCGGCCTGCTGCCGACCTATGTCGAACGCAGCTTCGCCGCCTACCGCGCCTACTACGCCCTGCTCCCCCGCGGCCGCACCACGGTCGAATACACGCTGCGCCTCAACAACAGCGGCAACTTCGCCCTCCCCGCCACCCGCGCCGAAGCCATGTACGCCCCCGACATCTTCAGCGAAGCCCCGAACGGGCGGGTGGTGGTGGAATGAGGTTCAGATGAGCCGGGCAAGCCGCCGGCCGGGTGACGCATGAACCGGATTCTGCGTCCCCTCGGCCTGCTCCTGCTGCTTGCTGGCCTGCTGCTCCCCTTCGCCGCTTCCGCCCTGCCTACTCCGGCGGAGGTGCGGGCGGGGTTTCGGGGGTCGGAGGCGGTGTTGCTGGCGCGGGATGGGCAGGTGTTGCAATCCCTGCGGCTGGACAAGCAGGTGCGGCGGCTGGAATGGACGCCGCTGGCGGAGATTTCCCCGGCCTTGCTGAAGGCGGTGGTGCTGTCCGAGGACAAGCGTTTTCTCAACCATGGCGGCGTCGATTGGCTGGCGGCCGGGCATGCGGCGTGGAGCAATCTGCGCGGGCAGCCGACCCGCGGCGCCAGCACGCTGACGATGCAACTGGCCGGCCTGCTCGCCGATGCCGAGGCCGAGGGGCTGCGCGGCGGCCGGCGCAGCTGGTGGAGCAAGCTGGGGCAGACCGCCGGGGCGCTGCGGCTGGAACAGCAGTGGCGCAAGGGCGAGATTCTCGAGGCTTACCTCAACCTCGCGCCGTTCCGTGGCGAGCTGCAGGGCGTCGCGGCGATGAGCCGGCAGCTGTTCGGCAAATGGCCGCTGGGGCTGGATGAGCGGGAGGCGGCGCTGGCGGCGGCCTTGCTGCGCGGGCCGAATGCGCCGCCGGCCACTGTGGCCCGCCGCGCCTGCCAGTTGCTGGAGGAACAGCAGCGCGCCGGGGAATGCGCCGGGCTGGAAAGTCTGGCGCAGCTGGCGTTCAGCGGCGGCCTGCGGGCGCTGGACCCGGCCGGGCAGCCGGCGCTGGCGCCCCATGTGGCGCGGCGGCTGCTGCAGGAGCCCGGCCAGCGGCTGCGCTCGACGCTGGATGCGGACCTGCAGCGTTTTGCACTCGCGGCGCTGCGTCAGCAGCTTTCGGCGCTGCGCCGGCAGAATGTGGAGGATGGCGCGGTGCTGGTGCTGGACAACGCCAGCGGCGAGGTGCTGGCCTGGGTCGGCTCCAGCGGCGACCTGTCGGACGCGCCGGAGGTCGATGGGGTCAGCGCGCTGCGGCAGGCCGGCTCGACGCTGAAGCCCTTTCTCTACGGCGTCGCGCTGGAACAGCGGCGGCTGAGCCCGGCTTCGCTGCTGGAAGATGCCCCGCTCAGCCTGGACACCGGCAACGGGCTGTACACCCCGCAGAATTACGAACCGCATTACCGCGGCTGGGTTTCGGCGCGGATGGCGCTGGCCGGCTCGCTGAACGTGCCGGCGGTCAAAACCCTGTTGCGGGTCGGCACCGAAGCCTTCCACCAGCGCCTGCTGCAACTGGGGCTGCTGAGCCTGAAGGAAGGCCCGGACTGGTACGGCTACAGCCTGGCGCTGGGCTCGGCGGATGTGTCCCTGCTGATGCTGGCCAACGCCTACCGCAGCCTGGCCCAGGGCGGGCGCTGGACGCCGCTCAGCCTGGGCGTTGCAGCGCCCTGCCGCAATGGCGGCTGCGAAGGGGTTTTCGCCGGGCGGCCGCACCCGGTTTTCAGCGCGGCGACGGCCTTTCAGCTGGGGGACATCCTCTCCGACCCGGCGGCCCGCGCCGGCACCTTCGGCCTGGAATCCTGGCTGGCGCCGCCCTACTGGGCTGCGGTGAAAACCGGGACCAGCAAGGACATGCGCGACAACTGGTGCATTGGCTATTCCCGGCATTACACCGTCGCCGTCTGGGTCGGCAACGCCAGCGGCAGCCCGATGCATGACGTTTCGGGGATCAGCGGCGCGGCGCCGGTCTGGCGGGCGGTGCTCGACCGGCTGCACCGGGGCGAGCCGCAGCAGGCCCGCCCGCCCCGCCCCAGCCGGCCACCTGCGCCGCCACCGGGGCTAGTGCATCAGGCAATCCGTTTCGAACCGGCCAGCGAACCGCCGCGGCAGGAATGGTTCCAGCCGGGCAGCGAACTGAGCGTGGTCCGCCGCGTTAGCGCTCCCACGCTGGCGCGGATTGCCTACCCGGCCAACGGCAGCCTGATCGCCCTCGACCCGGACATTCCGCCGCGCCGCCAGGCGCTGCCCCTGCGGATCGACGGCCAGCCCGGCGCCGGCTGGCGCTGGCGACTGGACCAAACCCTGCTCGGGCCGGTGCAAAACCAGGGCCGCTGGCTGCCCCGCCCCGGCCGCCACCAGCTGCAACTGGAAACCCGTCAGGGCGAGCTGATCGACCGGGTGGATTTCGAGGTCCGGGCGCTGCGCGGTCGCAAGGGCTGACCCCGCCAGCAAGCGCCCCGCCCGGCCGCCGCGTCAGCCGGCGGTGTCGCTCGCCAGGCAGGCCGCCAGCAGCACCGCAACGTGCAGGGCCTCCCGGCCGCTGCCATCCTTGATCTGGTGCCGGCAGGAAAACCCATCGGCGATGATCGGCGTTTCCGGCGCCGTGGCGCGGATCGCCGGCAGCAGGCTCAGTTCCGCCATCTGCTGCGATGCGGCGAAATGCTCCGCCTCCAGCCCGAAACTGCCGGACATGCCACAGCAGCTGGAATCGATGATCTCGAAGCGAAAATCGGGAATCCAGCCCAGCACCTTGCGCATCGCCTTCATCGCGCCGAAGGCTTTCTGGTGGCAATGGCCATGCACCAGCGCCGTGCCCCCCGGCGGCAAGCCCGGCCAGGGCCGCAACGGCAGCTTCAGGCCGCGGTTGCCCTCGCGCATCAGGAATTCCTCAAACAGGAACACCTGCTTGCCCAGCTTGCCCACCTCCGGACCCAGAAACAGGCTGTAAAACTCGTCGCGCAGCGCCAGCAGACAGGATGGCTCCAGGCCGACGATGGGCGTCCCCGTGGCCAGCGCCGGCGCCAGCGCGGCCATCACCCGCCGGGCCTCTGATTTCGCCGCATCGACCATGCCCTGGGACAGATAAGTCCGGCCGCAACAGAGCGGCCGCCCCGGCTCGGCATCCTCTGCCGCCGGCTGCAACACCCGCACCGCGTAGCCCCCGGCGCGCAGCACCCGCAGCGCCGCCGCGGCGATTTCCGGCGTGTAGTAGTGGCTGAAGGTATCGACAAACAGCAGGACTTCGCCCCGCGGTGCCGCAGTTGCCGGCGCCAGCCCGGCGTCAGCAAACGGCGTCGCGGCGCTGAGCGGCACCGGCCGCCCGGCGGCAATGCCCAGCCAGCGTTCCGCCTGCCGCGCCAGCCAGGGCACGGCGTTGCGCAAACGGACCAGCGCCGCCAGCGGCTGCCGGTAACGATGCAACCAGGCCGGCAAGCCACCAAACCAGCGCGCCCGCCGCGGCACACCGCTCAGCGCGTTGCGCTGCGCCAGGTACTCGGTCTTGATCAGCGTCATGTCCACCGCGCTGGGACATTCCTTCTTGCAGCCCTTGCACGAAACGCAAAGGTCCATCGCCGCCGCCAGATCAGGATGCGCAAACGGCGAAGCCCCCGCCTCCCCCGCCAGCTCGCCATTCAGCGCCGCCTTGAACGCCTTGACCCGCGCCCCGGTGGAATGGGCCGGATCGCCGGTAATCCGGTAACTGGGGCACATCACCCCCTTGCCCTCGCGCTGACACTGGTGGTTGTTCATGCACACCGCCACCGCCTTCGCGTAATTCCCCCCCGTCGCCGGAATGCCCGCATAAGCATCCCCCACGCCGTAAGTGTCGTAAGCCGACCAGTCAAGATAGGTTTTCATACCCAGGGAGAAGCAAGAGCTTAGCCAGGGGAAAAACCTTTTGGATCAAGGGGAAGGGGTGTCGGGAAGGTGACAGGGGGGAGCAAATATCCCTCCCTCGATTGCGCTGTGGCGGGCGCCAAACGCGATTGGCCAAGTACCTGGAAAATCATGACATCTAGTAATCGGCTTTTGCGGGCCCTGGGTAGCCTGATCGTCTAGGTCAGCAATGTGTCTGGTACCTGACTCTCAGCATCTAATCGTGCTGAGTGGCGGCTTCGCGATCTTCGAGTCGTCACTCTCTGCAATTCATACACCTCGATCATTCAGGTGAATGCTCTGCACGGATAGTCTCGAAAATCTCACGTGCCAGTATTGGGAAGGCTGTGCCGTTGAATTCTCGGTCGTCCATGTATCGAGTCACGATCTTGTCGTTCTCGGTCATGCGCTGAATCATCAAATCTTCAATCAGCTTGCGCACCCCCAACTGGAATTTGTCCAGCGGATTGGCCATGGCCGTTTGAATCACCTGACTATTGCTGGTGGCCCGCGCCTTGATCTGGTCGAAGAACAGCCTGTCTTCTTCAGTAAAGGTGGTGCCGAAGCGCTCATTGAGCACCTGAATGATTTCCGAGAGCGGCGCCTTCTCTTCCTTGGCCTTGCCGGTGCCGACATCGGTAGGGCTGTAGACACCCTCAGGCTCGCCCACCTTCAATTCAATCGGCCCGCTGGAAACGCGCTGCAGCCGGTAGTACTGCAAGTCCACTTCACTGCCGATCTTGACCACCGTGTTGTCGCGGTCCAGCGGCAGGTGCGGCAGCAGGAAGCGACCGAAGCTGTAGAGCATTTCCAGATCGGGATCGGCATACGGCAGGATCTGGCTTAGGAACGAGTACATCCGCACATAGCCGCCGAGTTTGTCGCGGAAGTTGGAACGTACCTCGTCGCCCTCGATGGCCTTGAAGCGATCAACCGCCGGCTGCAAATGGCGCTGCATGTGAGCATGGTCGGCCGGGTTCTGGCGATCCGGCTGGCGATAGAAGATGCGCGCAAAAGCCTCGACTTCGCTCCAGTGATATATCTGCAGTTGATCCAGTTCGTGCTTGATGCTCGGCAGCATCTCCGGGTTGGCCGATTCCTGCAGGCTGGTGGAATCGAAATAGGGTTTGAAGGCGGCGTAGATGTCTTCCGGCTTGTTGACGAAATCGAGCACGAAAGGCTCATCCTTGCCGGCGATCTTGCGGTTCAGTCGCGACAGCGTTTGCACCGCTTGCACGCCATCCAGCCGCTTGTCTACATACATCGCGCACAGCAGCGGCTGGTCGAAACCCGTCTGGTATTTGTTGGCCACCAGCAGCACCTGGTAATCGCTGGAGCCGAAGCGCTCCGGCAGTTGGCTTTCCGGAATGGGCTTGCCGGTGACGGCATCAGGGTTCATGCCCGGTTCGGTGTATTCAACGCCCGTATCAGGATCTTTTACCGTGCCGCTAAACGCCACCAGCGATCGGATGTCGGCGTAGCCCTGTTCGTGAATGTAGCGTTCGAAGGCCAGCTTGTAGCGCACCGCCTGAATGCGGCTGGCCGTCACCACCATCGCCTTGCCCCGGCCACCGAGCTGCTTCCGCACATGCTCGCGGAAGTGCTCGATTATCACTTCGGTCTTCTGCTCGATGTTGTGCGGGTGCAGCTCCTTGAACTTGGCCAGCGCCTTGGCGCCTTTCTTCTTCGGGATGGCGGGGTCGTCCTCCACCGTCTTCACGAACTTGAACCAGGTGCTGTAGGTGGTGTAGTTACGCAGCACGTCGAGGATGAAGCCTTCTTCGATGGCCTGGCGCATCGAATAGGTGTGGAAAGCCTCCGGTTTGCCGCTGCCCCCTTCTCGCCCGAACAGTTCCAGCGTCTTGCCCTTGGGCGTGGCGGTGAAGGCAAAAAAGCTCAGATTTTTCTGTTGACCGCGCGAAGCCATGATCTGGTTCAGGCGATCTTCCCAATCGGCTTCTTCCTCGCCATTGCCAACGGCACCGTTGTTTGCCGTGGCACCCAGAATGCTTTTCAGCTCGCGGGCGGTCTCGCCGGTCTGGCTGGAATGCGCCTCGTCCACAATCACCGCGTAACGCCGCGCCGCAATGGCAGCCTGCCAGGCTTTGGCCTGTGCTTTTTCTTCGTCGCTGGCTTTGTCCTGGTTCTCTGCGCCCGCCGCGTGCAACAGGCCGCGCAGCACGAAGGGGAATTTCTGCAGCGTGGTGATGACGATCTTGGTGCCGTCGATCAGGGCATCGGCCAGTTGCTTGGCATCCTGATCGATGGCCTTGACTACGCCCTGCGCGTGTTCGATCTGGTAGATCGCATCCTGCAATTGCTTGTCCAGCACCTTGCGGTCAGTGATGACGATCACGCAGTCGAAGACCTTTTGATCCTGCGCGTTGTGCAGGCTGGCCAGCCGGTGCGACAGCCACGAGATGCTGTTGGTTTTGCCGCTGCCCGCCGAGTGCTGGATCAGGTAATTGTGGCCGGCACTTTCGTCGCGAGCGGCAGCCACCAGGGTACGCACCGCATCCAGTTGGTGATAGCGCGGGAAGACCATTTTTTCGGTGGTGACCAGTTTCTTGCCGCCCCGGCCATCGTCCACCTTTTGCTCGTCTTTTTCGATGAACAGAAAGTGGCCGAGGATGTCGAGAAAGCTGTCGCGCTGCAGTGTTTCCTGCCAGAAATAGCCGGTACGGTAGCCGCTGGCGTGCAGCGGATTGCCCGCACCGCACTGAATCTGCCCCGGATGGCTGCCCCGGTTGAAGGGCAGGAAGAAAGTCTTTTCCTTCGCCAGCCGGGTAGCCATCCACACTTCGTCCGGGTCGGCGGCAAAGTGAACCAGCGCGCGCTTCTTGAAATCGAACAGCGGCACACGCGGATCGCGGTCGCTCTGGTATTGCTTGATGGCGTGCCGCCAGGTCTGGTGGGTGCCGGGGTTTTTCAGCTCGATGGTCGCCACCGGCAAGCCGTTGACCGCCAGCACCATGTCCACCGTGCTGTGGTCGCCGGGGTGGCAAGGCACCTGCCTTGTTACGGTCAACTGATTTTGGGCATACAAATCCAGCACATCCGGCGACAAGGCGTGCGCCGGTTTGAAATAGGCCAGCCGGAATAACTTGCCGTAAAACTTGAAGCCGTGACGCAGCACATGCAGGCTGCCCTTGATCTCCAATTCTTTGACCAACGCCTCCAGCAACATAGTCTGCAGCTTGCTGCCGTGCTGCGCGGCCATCTCGGCCCACAGCTTGGGCTGGGTGGCTTCGATGAAGGCAAACACCCGCGCCGGGAACAGTGCCCGCGCCTTGTCCCACTCGGCGTTGGTGCCGGCTTGCCAGCCGCCTTCGGTGATCATCTGTTCGAGATAGGTCTCGAAGGCTTTTTCGCTGGTTGTGCTCATGGTGTAGGCCACAGGATCAAATTCAAATAGAGAGCGAGTTGCAATGCTGAAACGACTCTTTGATTTGTATGGATTTTTTCATTATCTCGCCTCTCGGCAGTGCATCCAGTCAAATAGCCGTCAAATAAGAAGTCATCAGGCCCAGAACGGTAGTTTGCGGCATGAGCGTTTTACTTATGCTTGCGTCCGACGCGACACACAAACTCTTTTGTGTATCGCCAAATGGCATTTGTCGGACACAAGTTTGTGTCGTGCCGACAGGGGATGAAATCGAACCTCGTCATACCGGCGAAAGCCGGTATCCAGTCAAACAATCTCCGCATACAAATCTAGCCATTCAGGGTTGGTTTTTTCGACAAGTGTCAGCTTCCAGGCTCGTTTCCATTCCTTGATCGCTTTTTCACGTGCGATTGCACTTTCCATGGTTTCGTGCAGTTCAAACCAGACCAAGGTTTTTACGCCATATTTCTTGGTAAAGCCTTCGGCCAAACCCTCCTTGTGTTGCCACACCCGCTGCACAAGGTTTGATGTCACGCCTACATACAAGGTTCCATTACGCTGACTGGCCAGCAGGTATACACAAGGCTGCTTCATCACGCCGCAGCCCAGCCACTTGTCACCCTGCCTCCGCAAGCAAACCTCGTCATACCGAAGCCGATTCCCCGTGTCGCCATACCGGCAAAGGCACCCCTTTTCGTCATACCGGCGAAGGCCGGTATCCAGTCTTTACGCATCCGCCACCTCAAGCACTGGATTCCGGCCTTCGCCGGAATGACGAAATGCCCGCACGTCGATCTTGCCGGTGATGGCCGAGGTGATCAGGGCTTGGCGGTATTCGGTGAGGCGGTTAATTATCTCTTCCGCTTTTGCAAGCAAGTTATCAACCTTTGCAGTCTCCGTTGTGAGGTACTCAACAATTTTGAGTTGTTCCTTCTGTGGCGGAATCGGGAGTCGAAGCTCGTTCAGTGTTTCTCGGTTGATCTTTGGCATTGCAACCCGATCCGCCTCCAGAACAGACCAAGCTGAAAATTGATCAGAAAGCATTAGCCAATATAGGTACAGATTTAAAAGTTTCTTTTTGCAGGTAAGTGGGTACATATCTGCACTGCAAAGACACTGTTCAGGTGCAATCACTACTTTACGAAGGGCCGGGCGAATTTTTGAATAAACGACTGCGTCTGCTGGGCACAAATACTTTCCACTTTCGGCAAATTGCTCTGCAGCCGTCTCCAATTCCAACAAACGCCCCGTACCCGACTCAATATGATTGGGCGCAATCAGAACCATGGATGCAAATGGCTCCACTTCCGGATCTACTTGCCCCTCTGCGATGTGAACCTCGCGTGAGAACTTTTCGATATCCCAATGGCCTGGAATCTCCCCCAGCCACTCCACACCCGAATCCTTCGTCTCCGGATTCGGCTCCAGCCCCGCTGCCTTGGCGGCTTCGGGCGGCAGGCCACGGGTGACGGTGCGGGCGATCAGGGCGCTGCGCT
>JBEBBF010000281.1:0-2774 GCA_041158545.1 Pseudomonadota bacterium
CGCCCCGTGGCCGGGTCGGGGGGCGGCTCGAGCGTGATCGTGAAGACCCGGTCCGGCAACATCTTCAGGTCGACGGAGCGGCTCCCCAGACCCGGTGCCAGTGCCAGCGCCCGCTCGCGCAGTGTCAGCGGGTCCAGCAGCGGGGTGTTGTGCAGCGCCACCTGGTCACGGGTGGGATACAGCCAGTCTTCGATGGTCTCCCGGAAGGCCAGCACGCTGCCGGTCAGGCCGACGATGACGAGGAACACCGCCATGCCCAGGCCGGCATAGCGGTGGAACAGCAGCCAGAGGCGACGACCCATCCTGCGCGCGTCAGAAGTCGACGCGCAGCTTGGCGAACACCTGGCGCGGATCCCCGCGGCCGACGCTGGTGAAGAAGCCTTCCGACGCGGTGATCCGGACCTCCTTGTCGGTGGCGTTCTTGACGTTCAACTGAACCTCCGCCTTGTACCCGCCCAGCTTGAAGGCATAGCCCGCCATCAGGTCGACCAGCGTGTAGCCCGGCGTGATGGTCTGCTGAGGCGAAGAGTTGCCCAGATCGGTCTGTCCCGTGTGGGTGACCGCGCCTCCCAGCTTCCAGCCGCTCAGGAGACCCTCGGTGAAGCGGTAAGTGGTGGCCAGCTTGGCCATGTTCTGCGGGTAGTAGCCCGGACTCTTGCCGACCCAGCTGTCGGCGGGCGGAAGGTCATCCTTCAGAACCCGCGTCTGGTTGTAGGAGTAGTTCGCGATCACGTTCCAGCCCGGCATCACCTCGCCGACCAGGTCGAGCTCGACACCCCGTGCGCGCGTCAGGCCGGCGGCGCGGTAGCAAGGCGAAACGCCGGGGGTGCCAGGGAAGCCGGTGATGGTGTCGCGGCATCCCGTGTGGTCCGGGTCGAGGACCTGGACGTTGGTCTTGCGCAGGTCGTAGATCGCCACCGAGCCGGTCCACTTGCCGTCGGCAGACTGCTGCTTCAGGCCCACCTCCTTCTGCTTGGCGAGTTGCGGATCGAGCGCGTTGCCTTCGAAGTCGAACGCACCCTGGTAATTGCCGAAGTTTTCGGTGTAGCTCGCATAGACGCTTGTGCCGGGCCGGAGCTCCCACAACGCGCCCAGACGCTTCGTGACCGCGCTGTCCTGACGCGTCGACCGGATCTTCAACGCATCGACGCCGAAGTCGGTCACCCAGACCCCGCTGACCTCGTCCTTCGAATCGAACGTGACTTTGGAGTAGCGCAGGCCCGCCACCAGGTGCACGTTGTGGGGCAGCTCGATCTGGTCCTGCAGGTATACGCCGCGGCGCGACTCCTCGTTTCGGGTGCCCCACCAGGCGTTGACGGGCAGGTCGGCGGTCGGAGCCACCGGGTTCAGCGCATTCGTGATGTCGTAGAAGTAGTCGAACGCCGCCGCATCGACGCTGTTGCCGGCATTGGTGAAGGTCTTCTGGCGGCTGGCATCGGCGCCGAAGAGCAGGGTGTGCTTGGCGCCGCCGGTGGCAAAGTGTCCGGTCACGTCGGCCTGGAGCGCGTTGTTGTCGGCCGTCCCATTGCCGTCGGCACGGGTGCGCCAGATGCGCCATTCGCCATTGAGCTGGTCCATCCATCCGATGGACCAGCTGTTCGGATCTGTCGTGTTCCTGGAGTGCGTGGTCCGAGCCTGCAGCTTGACCGACCAGTCGTCGTTGAAGGCGTGCGTCAGACCGAGCCTGGCCTCCGTTGTCTCGGTGGTCTGGCTGTAGGGCGTGATGTTGCTGGACCACGGGAAGTAGACCGGTTCCAGCGTGACCGGGTCCTGGGGGTAGAGTTCGCGCTGCCAGGGGAAGCGGGCATGGTCGTAGGTCAACTCCATTAGCGCCTGCGTGCGTGCGCCGAGGTTCCACTGCAGTGACGGGGCGATGAACTGACGTTCGTTCTTCAGCCCCTTGATGTACAGGTCGTGCCGGTCCCAGCTGCCGTTGAGGCGGTACAGAAAGGTCTTGGCCTCGTCGATGGGGCCGGTCGTGTCGAATTCGGTGACCCTGGTGCTGTAGGTTCCGACGGTCTGCTCGATGGATGCGCTTCGGATGCTCTGCGGCTTCTTCGTGACGATGTTGACCACGCCGCCGGGCTCCATGCGACCGTAGAGGACGGATGCGGGGCCCTTGACCACCTCGATGCGGTCCACGTTGGACAGGTTGGTCACGCCGCCGGCGTTGATGGCGATGAAGCCATCGACCATCACGCCACCGAACTGCTGGAAGCCGCGCATGTTGATGGCTTCGCAGATGCCGTCGCAGCCCTGGCCCCGGCTGTAGGACCACACGCCGCTGGAGTTGGTCAGGGCCTCCGACAAGGACGTGACCTGCTGGTCCTTCAGCGCCTGCTCGGGGATCACCGTGACCACCGCCGGCGTGACGATCAGCGGTGTGTCGGTCTTGGTGGCCGTGCGGGCCACCGGGGCTGCGTAGCTGCCGGCTTCTGCGGCGTCCACCCCCATGGCGCTCACCGTCACGGGACGCAGACGTGTCGCCGTCTCCTCGCCTGTGGGGACGGGCTCGATCGCCACCGTGTCGTTGCCCACGGCACGGGATCTCAGACCTGTTCCGGTCAGCAGTTGCTGAAGCGCTGCCGCCGGGCTGAGTTGGCCCTGCACCTGCGGCGCGGTCTTGCCCGCCAGCAATTCGGCCGGGTAGGCCAGCTTCAGGCCACTCTGTGTGGCAAAGGCGGCCAGCGCAGCCGCCAGCGGCTGGCTGGGGATGTCGAATCGCTGGGCTGTTGCAGCAGCGGTCGCTGGCTGGGCGTGTGCGGCCGGCGCCC
>JBEBBF010000282.1:0-3640 GCA_041158545.1 Pseudomonadota bacterium
TTCAGCCAGACTTAATTAAGTGATGACTTAAGCGACCAGTAAAAACAACTGATTATTCCTTAATTCACATTTCACTTATCGTCCGTTCCCAGTTCTCAGGCCCCACTTACCCCCCGGAGTCGCCATGCTATTCGGACGCACCACCCTGTCGAAGTTCGTGATCGAACACACCCGCGGCGCCCACAGTGAAATGGGCGCGCTGCTGATCGACGTCGCCGCCGCGGTCAAGGGCATCGCCGCGCTGGTCGGCAAGGGCGCGCTGAGCGGCCATGCCGGGGCGCTGGACAGCACCAACATCCAGGGCGAGGTGCAGAAAAAGCTCGATGTGCTGACCAACGAGGCGATCCTGAGACATTGCGAATGGGGGGGCCAGCTGGCGGGCATGGCCTCCGAGGAAATGGACACGCCCTATGCGATCCCCCCCGACTATCCCCGCGGTCGTTACCTGCTGGTGTTCGACCCCCTCGACGGCTCTTCCAACAGCGACGTCAATGTCTCGGTCGGCACGATCTTCTCGATCCTGATGCGGGACAGCGCCGGCGACGCCGGGCCGGAGGATTTCCTGCAGCCCGGCCAGCGCCAGGTCGCCGCCGGCTACGCGATCTACGGCCCGGCGACGATGCTGGTGCTGACCGTAGGCAGCGGCACCCACGGCTTCACGCTGGACCGGGAAAGCGGCAACTTCATCCTGACCCACCCGGAAATCCGCGTCCCCGGCGAGACCCGGGAATTCGCGATCAACACCTCCAACGCCCGCTTCTGGGAGCCGCCGGTGCAGCGCTACGTCAGCGAATGCCAGGCTGGCCGCAGCGGCGTCCGCGGTGCCGACTTCAACATGCGCTGGATCGCCTCGCTGGTCGCCGAAGTGCATCGCATCCTGATGCGCGGCGGCATCTTCCTCTACCCCAGGGACCACAAGGACCCGGCCCGCCCCGGCCGCCTGCGGCTGCTCTACGAGGCCAACCCGATGGCGATGCTGATCGAGCAGGCCGGCGGCGCCGCCAGCACCGGCCGCGCCCGCATCCTCGACCTGCAACCGGAAACGCTGCACCAGCGGGTGCCGGTGATCCTCGGCTCCGCGGTCGAGGTCGAGCGGCTTGAGCGCTATCACAGCGAGTACGACAGCGGCACCGACCGCCCCTTCGAGTCGCCGCTGTTCTCGGAACGCTCGCTGTTCCGCGACTAGATTTCCATTAGACCAGGGAGGACATCATGTCCGTCAGGCACCCCATCATCGCCATCACCGGCTCGTCCGGCGCCGGCACCAGCACGGTGATGCAGAGCTTCCAGCACATCTTCCGCCGGGAAAAGCTCAACGCCCAGATCGTCGAGGGCGATTCCTTCCACCGCTACGACCGGCTGAGCATGCGCGCCGAAATGAAGTCCCAGGAAGCCGCCGGCAACCGCCACTTCAGCCACTTCGGCCCGGAAGCCAACCTGCTGGCCGAGCTGGAACAGCTGTTCGTCAGCTACGGCCGCAACGGCAGCGGCCAGGTCCGCAAATACCTGCACGATGCCGGCGAAGCCGAGCCCTGGGGCCAGTCTCCCGGCACCTTCACCCCCTGGCAGGAGATTCCCGCCGGCACCGACCTGATGTTCTACGAAGGCCTGCACGGCGCCTGGTCCGACGGCAGGATCGACATCGCCCACCATGTCGATCTCTGCGTCGGCGTCGTGCCTATCATCAACCTGGAGTGGATCCAGAAACTGCACCGCGACCAGAAGATGCGCGGCTACTCCCAGGAAGCGGTGGTGGACACCATCCTGCGGCGGATGCCCGACTACGTGAATCACCTCTGCCCGCAGTTCTCCCGCACCCACGTCAATTTCCAGCGGGTGCCCATCGTCGACACCTCGAATCCCTTCATCGCCCGCGACATCCCCTCCGCCGACGAAAGCATGGTGGTGATCCGCTTCGCCAACCCGCGGGGCATCGACTTCCAGTACCTGCTGACCATCCTGCACGGCGCGATGCTGACCCGGCCGAACACCCTGGTCGTCCCCGGCGGCAAGATGGGCCTGGCGATGCAGATGATCTTCACCCCCATGGTCCTGCGCCTGATGGACCAGAAACGTCGTGCCTGAAGCGGAGCCCCCCATGCCCAGCGAAATCACCCCCTCCCTGCGCCGCGAACGGGCCAACGCCCTGCGCTTTCTCGCCATCGACGCCGTCGAAGCCGCCCGCTCCGGCCACCCCGGCGCCCCGATGGGCATGGCCGACATCGCCGAAGTGCTGTGGTGCGACCACCTCCGCCACAACCCGGCCAACCCCCGCTGGCCGGACCGGGACCGCTTCGTGCTCTCCAACGGCCACGGCTCGATGCTGCTCTACGCCCTGCTCCACCTCAGCGGCTACCCGCTGGCGCTGGAGGACCTGAAGCAATTCCGCCAGATCGGCAGCCGCACCGCCGGACACCCGGAAGTCGGCCACACCCCCGGCGTCGAAACCACCACCGGCCCGCTCGGCCAGGGCCTGGCCAACGCCGTCGGCCTCGCGCTGGCGGAACAACTGCTGGCCCGCCGCTACAACCGCCCCGGCCACCCCATCGTCGATCACCGGACCTGGGTCTTCCTCGGCGACGGCTGCCTGATGGAAGGCATCAGCCATGAAGCCTGCTCGCTGGCCGGCGTCTGGGGCCTCGACAAGCTGACCGCCTTCTACGACGACAACGGGATCTCCATCGACGGGCACGTCGAAGGCTGGTTCCGCGACGACACCCCGGCGCGCTTCCGCGCCTACGGCTGGGCGGTGATCGGCCCCATCGACGGCCACGACGCCGCCGCGGTGGATCAGGCGATCCGCACCGCCCGCGCACAACGCCAGCCGAGCTTGATCGTCTGCCGGACCCGGATCGGCTGGGGTTCGCCGAACAAGGCCGGCAGCCACGACGTTCATGGCGCCCCGCTGGGTGCCGCGGAAGTCGCCGCCACCCGCGCCGCGCTCGACTGGCCACACCCGCCCTTCGAGATCCCCGCTACGCTGCGCGCCGCCTGGGACCAGCAGGCCGCAGGCGCCGCCGCCGAAGCCGAATGGCAGGCCCGCTTTGCCGATTACCGCCAGGCCCACCCGGCGCTGGCGGCGGAATTCGAGCGCACCCAGGCCGGCGGCCTGCCCGCGGACTGGCCGGAAATTCGCGCTGCCCTGCTCGCCGAAGCCGGCAGCCGCAGCGGCGGCATCGCCAGCCGCAAGTCCTCCCAGCATTGCCTGGAGCGGCTGGTGGCGCAGGTGCCGGAGCTGCTGGGCGGCTCCGCCGACCTGACCGGCTCCAACCTCACCGCCGTCAGCGCCAGCCGGTCGCTGCACGAGCATCCGGACAGCGCCGCCAACTACCTCTCCTACGGGGTGCGCGAGTTCGGCATGGCGGCGATCATGAACGGGCTGGCGCTGCACGGCGGCCTGATTCCCTACGGCGGCACCTTCGCGGTGTTCTCCGACTACGCCCGCAACGGCATCCGGATGAGCGCCCTGATGCGGCAACGGGTGATCCATGTGCTGACCCACGACTCCATCGGCCTGGGCGAGGACGGCCCGACCCACCAGCCCATCGAACATCTCGGCAGCCTGCGGCTGATTCCCGGCCTCGACGTCTGGCGCCCCTGCGACGAGCTGGAAACCGCCGTCGCCTGGTGCGAGGCGCTG
>JBEBBF010000283.1:0-4484 GCA_041158545.1 Pseudomonadota bacterium
TGAAAATTAAACCCGCACCGAAGAGCCGGCCGCAGGAATTGCTGCTGGCGCCGGTGGATAACGCGCTGCTGGCCAACCTCTGCGGCGTGTTCGACGAAAACCTGCGCCAGATCGAAACCGCGCTGGATGTGCATATCGCCCGCCGCGGCGAACGCTTTTCGGTGCGTGGCGACCAGGCGCAGCTGGCGATCCAGGCCATCGAGCATTTCTATGTGCTGGCCCGGCAGCCGCTGTCAGTGGACGACATCCAGCTAGGGCTGATCGAGTTGCTGAACCGCCCGGTGCGGCGGGTGTCTGCCGGCGATTCGCCGACCGACGGCCCGCAGCTGGTGACCCGGAAGGCCGAGCTGCACGGGCGGACGCCGCGGCAGATCGAATACCTGAAGGCCATCCAGGACCATGACATCAGCTTCGGCATCGGCCCGGCGGGGACCGGCAAGACCTACCTCGCGGTGGCCAGCGCGGTCGATGCCTTCGAGCGGGAAACGGTCGAGCGCATCGTCCTGACCCGGCCGGCGGTGGAAGCCGGTGAGCGCCTGGGTTTCCTGCCCGGCGATCTGGCGCAGAAGGTCGATCCCTATCTGCGGCCGCTTTACGACGCGCTCTATGACCTGATGGGTTACGACCGGGTGACCAAGCTCTACGAAAAGGGCGCGATCGAAATTGCGCCGCTGGCCTTCATGCGCGGGCGGACGCTGAACCACAGCTTCATCATCCTCGACGAAGCGCAGAACACCACGCCGGAGCAGATGAAGATGTTCCTGACCCGGATCGGCATCGGCGCCAAGGCGGTGGTCACCGGCGACCTGACCCAGGTGGACCTGCCTCGCAGCCAGAAGAGCGGCCTGCGCGAGGCGCGGGAAGTGCTGAGCGAGGTCCGCGGCATCGCCTTCACCGAGTTCCTCAAGGAAGACGTGGTTCGCCATCCGCTGGTGGCGCGGATCGTCGCCGCCTATGAAAACGCCCAGCAGGCCCAAACCCATGCCGCCGCCCAGTAAACGCCTCGATGTCACCGTGCAATATGTCTGTAACCCGGATGGGCTACCCTCGCGGGCGCAATTGCGCGCCTGGGCCAGGGCGGCCCTGCAGGGTGGCGGCAGCGTCACGCTGCGCTTTGTCGATCCCGACGAGGGTCAGGCGCTGAACCGGGAGTACCGCGGTAAGGATTACGCGACCAATGTGCTGTCCTTCCCCTACGAATACGAACCGCTGGTGATGGGCGATCTGGTGATCTGCCCGGCGGTGGTGCAGCGGGAGGCGACGGAGCAGGGCAAGCCGGAGGCGGCGCATTATGCCCATCTGGTGGTGCATGGTATGCTGCATTTGCAGGGTTGGGACCACGAGGACGACGCGGCTGCCGAGGAAATGGAAGCCGAGGAGCGACGAGTTCTGGCCCTGCTGGGTTATCCCGATCCCTATGCCGGAGAGCGCTGAAGCCCGCAGCCGAGCCGGTGGTTAATACGCTTTCAAACTCGCAATGGACAGTTCCCCAGGTTCCCATAAACCCGGTTTCATCGAACGACTGACTTCCCTGCTGCTGCGCGAACCCGAAGATCGCGAGCAGCTGCTGCAACTCCTCCACTCCGCCTACGAGCGCAACCTGATGGACGGCGACGCGCTGACCATCATCGAAGGGGCGCTGTCCGTCTCGGAAACCCGCGTGACCGATGTGATGGTGCCGCGGGCGCAGATGGACGTGATCGACGTCGGCTCGCCGCTGGACGACATCGTCCGCGAAGTCATCGACGCCGCCCACTCCCGCTTCCCCGTGGTCGATGGCGACCGGGACAACGTGCTGGGCATCCTGCTGGCCAAGGATCTGCTGCGGCTGCAGACCGAGGCGGAGTTCAACCTGCGCGACTGGCTGCGCCCGGCGGTGTTCATCCCGGAATCGAAGCGGCTGAATGTGCTGCTGCGGGAATTCCGCGTGTCGCGCAACCACATGGCCATCGTCGTCGATGAATACGGCGGCGTTTCCGGCCTGGTCACCATCGAAGACGTGCTGGAGCAGATCGTCGGCGACATCGAGGACGAATACGACTTCGACGAAGCCCACGACAACATCCGCCTCGATTCCGCCGGCCGCTACCGGGTCAAGGCCCAGACCGAAATCGAGGACTTCAACCTGGCGTTCCGCACCCGTTTCTCCGACGAGGAATTCGACACCGTCGGCGGGCTGGTGCTGCGCCACCTGGGCCGGGTGCCGAAGCGCAACGAGACGCTGGAAATCGAAGGCGTCCGTTTCCAGGTGCTGCGCGCCGACAGCCGCCGGCTGTACACCCTGCTGGTCGATCCCCCGAAACAGAGCCTGACCGACGATGCCGGGCTTTGAACGCTGGCGGGCGGCGCCGACGCCGCTGCTGGCCTTCTCCCTCGGCGCCACCGGGGTGCTGGCCTTTGCCCCCTTCGAGCAGGGCTGGCTGCTGCCGGTGTTGCTGGCCGGGCAATTCGGCCTGCTGCAACGGGAGGTCTCCTGGCAACGGGCGGCGTTCTGGGGCTGGTGTTTCGGCTTTGGTTTCCTGCTGTTCGGGGTTTCCTGGGTTTATGTCAGCCTCTCGGTCTTCGGCGGCATGCCGCCCTGGCTGGCCGGGCTGGCCACGTTGCTGTTCTGCGCCGCGCTGGCCGGGCTGCACGCGCTGCAGGCCGGGCTGTTCCGGCGCTTTTTCCCCGCGGCGCCCTGGCGGCGGGTGGCCTTGTTCGCCGGCAGCTGGGCGGCGATGGACCTGCTGCGCGGCCATCTTTTCACCGGTTTCCCCTGGCTGCTACTCGGCTATTCCCAATCGCCCGCGAGCCCGCTCGCCGGCTTTGCCCCCTGGCTGGGCGTCTATGGCCTCAGCCTGCTGCTGGCGCTGATCGCCGGCTGTCTGTGGCTGCGCTGGCGCGGCTGGGCGCTGGCGGCGGCGGTGCTGGCGCTGGGTGCCGGCTTGCAGCGGATCGACTGGGCCGAGCCGGTGGGGGCGCCGCTGCGGGTGGCGCTGATCCAGGGCAACATCAGCCAGGATTTGAAGTGGCAGCCGGAAGAGTTCGTCCGCACCTTGCTGCAATACCGGGATCTGGTGCGCGAACATCCGGCGCAATTGACCGTGCTGCCGGAAACGGCGCTGCCCTCCTTTCTCGACCGGCTGCCGGCGGCGTACCTGGCCGAGCTGGAGAGCCTGGCCCGGCGTCAGGGCGGGGATTTGCTGCTGGGCGTGGTGACCGGCCAGCCTTCCGGCCCGTACTGGAACAGCGCGGTCAGCCTGGGGACATCGCCCTCGCAGACCTACGGCAAGCGGCATCTGGTGCCCTTTGGCGAATTCATTCCGCCCGGCTTCGCCTGGTTCCTGCGGCTGGCGCAGATTCCGATGTCGGATTTTTCCCAGGGCGCGTCCCACGGCCCGCTGCACCTGGCCGGGCAGCGGGTGGCGGTGAATATCTGCTATGAGGATGCCTTCGGCGAGGAATTGATCGCGGCGCTGCCCGAGGCGACCTTGCTGGTGAATCTGTCGAATACCGCCTGGTTCGGTCGCTCGCTGGCGCAGCCGCAGCATCTGCAAATCGCCCGGATGCGGGCGCTGGAGACGGCGCGGCCGATGTTGCGCGCCACCAATACCGGCATGACCGCGGTGATCAGCCCGCGGGGCGAGGTCAGCGCGGTGCTGCCGGCCTTCACCACCGGGGTGCTGCAGGCGGAAGTCCAGGGCTATGGCGGCACCACGCCCTATGTCCGCTGGGGCAATCTGCCGGTCATGCTGCTGACGCTGGCGGCCCTGGGGCTGGCCCTGTTCCGCCGGCGCTGATTTTCGGGAGTCCTTCCATGTCCGAACTCGTGTTGGCCGGCGACCTCGGCGGCACCAAGACCCTGTTGCTGCTGGCGGAAAAGCCGGCGGATGGCCCGCTGCGCCCGTTGCGGGAACAGCGTTACGCCAGCGGCGAATTCGCCCGTTTCGATGCGGTGCTGGCGGACTTTCTCGCCGGCGAGACCCGGCCGCTGGCGGCCGCCGCGTTCGGCGTCGCCGGGCCGACCGATGGCCGGCACGCCCGGCTGACCTACCTGCCCTGGACGCTCGATGCGGCGGCGTTGCAGGCGGCGTTCGGCATCGGCCGGGTCGCGCTGGTCAATGACTTTGCCGCAGCCGCGTCCGGACTGGATGGGCTGGGGCCGGACGGGCTGCATGGTTTGCAGCCCGGTGTGCCGCTGGCCGGGGCGCCGCGGGTGGTGCTGGGTGCCGGCACCGGGCTGGGGGTGGCCGGCCTGATCTGGCAGGACGGCGGCTACCGGGTGGTGCCGGGGGAGGGCGGTCACATGGGCTTTGCGCCGCAATCGCCGGAACAGCTCCAGCTCTGGCAGTGGCTGCATGCCGCCCAGGGGCGGGTCACCGCGGAAGATGTGTTGTGCGGCGCCGGGATCGGCCGGATTCATCAGGCCCTGGGGGGCGCAGCGCTGGACGCCGCCGCCATCAGCGCCGCCGCCCTGGCCTCGCCGCCTGAACCGCGGGCGGCGC
>JBEBBF010000284.1:0-4608 GCA_041158545.1 Pseudomonadota bacterium
CCTACACCATCAGCATGGGGCAATGGCTGTCCCTGCCGATGATCCTGGCGGGAATCGGACTGATGCTGCTGGCCCACCGCCGCTCACAATGACGGAGCCCCGCAATGACCCAAGGCTTGATGGCCCGCGGCCTGGAAAAGGTCCGCGGCCTGCTGAAAACCGACCCTGAGCACCCCCTTTCCGAACGCCAGTTGCAAAAGCTGCGGGAGCAGCTTCAGGAATGCGCCGTCGGCCAGGGCGGCGAAGTTTCCGCCCGCCAGCGGGCCGCCCGCCTGGGACAAAGCTATTTGCAGCTGGACGACAACGGCCGCCACGCCTTTCTGCGGCTGATCGCCCTGGAATTCGGGCCGCAGCCCGAGGTGGTCGCCGCCGCCCACGCCGCCTATCAAACCGCCGTCGGCACCCCCGGCCAGTGGGACGCCGAAGCCCGGCTGCGCTCGGCGATGCGCTCGCGGCGGATTCGCATCCTGACCCAGTTCAACGCGCTGCCGCAGGGCGTCAAATTCCTCGTCGATCTGCGCACTGACCTGCTGCGCTATCTGGAGCAGGACCCCGAGCTGGGGCCGCTGGACCGGGAGCTGGAAAACCGGCTGACCGCCTGGTTCGACGTCGGCTTCCTGGAACTGCGCCGCATCACCTGGCAATCCCCGGCGGCCCTCCTGGAAAAACTGATCCAGTACGAAGCGGTGCATGCGATCCGCTCCTGGACCGACATGAAGAACCGGCTGGACTCCGACCGCCGCTGCTACGCCTTCTTCCACCCGCGGATGCCGGAAGAGCCGCTGATCTTCGTCGAAGTGGCGCTGACCAGCCGCCTGGCCGACAACGTCCAGGCCCTGCTCGACGAAAACGCGCCGGTCTTCGACAGCAGCCGCGCCGACACCGCGATTTTTTACTCGATCTCCAACACCCAGGACGGCCTGCGCGGCATTTCCTTTGGCAATTTCCTGCTGAAACGGGTGATCGACGACCTCAAGCGGGATTTTCCCCGTCTCAACCAGTTCGCCACGCTGTCGCCGCTGCCGCAATTCCGCCGCTGGGCGGAAAAGGCCGACGAGCACTGGGAAAAAGCCTTCCACGCCAGCGATCTGGAACGGATCGCCAAGGCCGCGGCGATTCCCGCCGAACTCGCCGCAATCCGGCAATTGCTGACGGGCAACGACTGGGCGGAGCAAGCCCGCGTCGCCCGGGCACTGCAACAGCCACTGACCCGACTGGCCGCCCGCTACCTGCTGCTCGCCCGCAGCGGCACCCGCCTGCACGACCCGGTGGCCCGCTTCCACCTCGGCAACGGCGCCCGGGTCGAACGCCTCAACTTCCTGGCCGACACCTCGCCCAAGGGCTACAAGCAATCCTTCGGGATGATGGTCAATTACCTCTACGCCCCGGAAGAGATCGAGGAAAACGTCGAAAACCTGCTGCGCAACGGCCGCATCGCCGCCGCCACCGGGGTCCGCTGCGCCATCCGCGACCGCTGAAATCCGGGCTTTGCACCCCCGTCCCCGCGGTGACAAAGCCCGGCCCGGCCCGTAGAATCGCCGGCTCGTAATTATGAATAACCGCATTGAGGAGCCTCCCATGAGCAGCACCCGCCCGTTCAAAGTTCTCGGTATCCAGCAGATCACCATCGGCGGCCCGTCCAAAGACAAGCTGAAGACCCTGTGGGTCGACAAACTCGGCCTGGAAGTCACCGGCAATTTCGTCAGCGAACGGGAAAACGTCGACGAAGACATCTGCGCGATGGGCAAGGGCCCGTTCAAGGTGGAAGTCGACCTGATGCAGCCGCTCGATCCGGAAAAGAAGCCCGCCGTGCATGCCACCCCGCTCAACCACGTCGGCCTGTGGATCGACGACCTGCCCAAGGCGGTGGAATGGCTGGGCGCCAATGGCGTCCGCTTCGCCCCCGGCGGCATCCGCCGCGGCGCCGCCGGCTTTGACATCTGCTTCCTGCACCCGAAGGGCAACGAGGAATTCCCGATTGGCGGCGAAGGCGTGCTGATCGAACTGGTTCAGGCCCCGCCGGAAGTCGTCGACGCCTTCGCCAAGCTGGCAGGCTGATGTGAGCGGCGACCCGGAAGACCTCGACTTTTCCAGCCTCCAGGCCGATGTCCGCGCCAAACTGGCGCCGACCCTGGAGGCGACGGTCGCGCTGCTGCCGCTGGTCGCCCGCGAACAACCCTCCCGCTACACCCCGGAACAGCAGCACAACTGGCAAGTCGCCGTCAGCCAGCTGCGCGACGCCTGCCTGCTGCGGCTGCAGCCCGGCCTGGGCGAACTGCGCCGCGCCGTCTTTGCCCTGTGCGGCAATGCGCTGAACCTGGGCGATGCGGACGCCCTCCGGCTGGTGGAAGCCCTGGCCGGCGCGATGGACAAACTGGACGGCGCCAACGAGTTGCCGGCCGGACTCGCCGCCGCACTGGCCGCCTGCCTGGAAATCCTGGAAGAAAAAGGGCAACTGGACAGCCCCCGCTTTCCGGAGCGGGTGGATTACATGGTGCAGCGGCTGAAAAACAGCGCCGACCCCCTGGTTGGCGGCCGCTCACCGGCGCTGGTCCGCATTTTCATCAGCGAAGCCAGCGAATGCCTGGAAAGCCTGCACCAGGCGCTCGAAGGCCTGCCCCCGGACGGGGACAGCCTGCAACTGACGCTGCAGGAGCTGGGCGTCCTCGCCGACGCCGCCGACTACCCCAGCATCGCCGAACTCGCCCATGCCATCGTCGAAGCCCTGACCGGCCATGAACACGAGCTGGTCATCGAAACCGTCCGCGCCACGGTGCTGCGGCTGCTGGCCTGCCTGGACGGTCAGCTGCAATGCGTGCTGGGCGGCGAAACGCCCCCCTTTCCCGAGGAAGCCCGCAGCAGCCTCCAGCGTCTGCGCGCCCTGAAAAACGGCTGAACTTAACGTCTGGCCTGCTTTTTTGCGGCTAGAATCCCCCCATCGACGCATTTTTTCCGGCCTCACCCCCTCAGAACCCGGTTTTTTCACCTTGCGGAAAACCACACCCCTCGCTGTCCTGATCGCGCTGCTGCTGGCAGCCGCCCTGCTTTGGGAACTGTTGCCACGGGGCGCCCGTGCTCCAGAGCCCGCGTCGGGCGATCCTTCCAAGGGCGCCAGCCTGCCGGTCGCCGCCCAGGCCGACAGCGAGCCGCTGCAACCCCTGCCTGCCCCGCCGCAGCTCTCTGAAGAAAAACTCCGGCTGGGCCGCCAGCTGTTCCACGACCCCATCCTGTCCCGGGATGGCAGCGTGTCCTGCGCCAGCTGCCATGATCTCAAGCGCGGCGGCGTGGATCAGTTGCCCCGCTCCCGCGGCATCCTTGGCGCCGAAGGCAACATCAACGCCCCGACGGTGCTGAATGCCGGACTCAATTTCCGCCAGTTCTGGGACGGCCGGGCGCCGACGCTGGAAGCCCAGGTCGACGGTCCCATCCACAACCCGGTGGAAATGGGCTCGCAGTGGAGTGAAATTCTCCCTCGCCTGCAAGTCAATCCGGTCTATTCCACCGCCTTTGCCCGGCTCTACCCGCAGGGGATCACCCCGGACAGCGTGCGCGATGCGATTGCCAGCTTCGAACGCTCGCTGTTGACGCCGTCCCGCTTCGACCGCTGGCTGCTGGGCGATACGCTGGCGCTCAGCCCGGATGAAGTTGCGGGCTACCGGCTGTTCAAGAAACACGGCTGCCCGGCCTGCCACCAGGGCCGCAACGTCGGTGGCAACCTGTTCCAGCGCTTCGGCGTCATGCGCTCGCCGTTCCGCGACGAGGCCACGCTGCGCAAGGTCGATTTCGGGCGCTACAACCTGACCGGCCGGGAAGAAGACAAGTTCGTCTTCAAGGTGCCCACCCTGCGCAACGTCGAACTGACGCCGCCCTATTTCCACGACGGCTCGGCCGCAACGCTGGACGAGGCCGTCCGCACCATGGGCCTGGCGCAACTGGGCGTCGCGCTGCCGCAGGAAGACGTGGCGCTGATCGTCAAGTTCCTCAAATCCCTGACCGGGGAGAAGCAGCCTTGAGCCCGACCCGGCCGAGCGGTCGCTATCCCTACGGGCTGATTTTCGCGATGGGCGTGCTGATCGCGCTGGTGGTCGTGCTGTTCCGTCTCAGCGGCGGCGTCAATGAAAACCACCGCCACGGCGTCGATCTGGCGATGCGCGAGCTCGCCGCCCTCGACACCACGCTGAATCTGGACATCCTGCGGCTGCGCCAGCAGCAGATGCTGAACTACGACAGCCTCAGCCAATCAAGCCGCCGCATCGAAGACCTGCTCCAGCATCTGGACGATGACTTCGCCGAAGTGGACGCCAGCGCCGCGATGAAGCCGCTGCGGGAAACCTGGCAGGGCAAGCTGGAGATGATCGAACGCTTCAAGCAGCTCAACGCCGTGCTGATCAACTCCGAGTACCACTTCACCAACCTCGCCGGCAGCCTCGACCAGCGCCTGCACCAAGGCCCGGCCCAAAGCCAGGTGCTCGACGAAGTCACCCGGGACATGCTGATCTTCATCACCCGCAGCGACAGCGAGGAAACCTTCAAGCTGCAGCTCGAACTCAACCGGCTGCGCCAGAGCATGCAATCCTGGCCGCTGGCCGAACGCCAGTCCGGCGAACT
>JBEBBF010000285.1:0-19367 GCA_041158545.1 Pseudomonadota bacterium
CGGGGATCTGCCGCGGCATATCGGTCGACTTCGGCTGCCGTGTCATCGGGAGAGCCATCGTCGACTACCAACATCTCCCAGTCGGCAAAGTCCTGGGCCTGGACGGAACGAATGGCCTCGCCGACGAAAGCGAGCGCTTTGTAGGCGGGAGTGATGATCGAGACCAGGCTCATAGGTGGTCTACTCCTTGAGGGACTGGATCGCCCGCTGTTCCGTCCTCTGGCAGGATGCCGGCACATACGAGGAAGGCGAAGATGGTGAAGGGAAAACTCATCGTGGCCGGGGCGACGAACAGCAGGTCCATCGCGATGGTCAAGCCGGCGCCCGCCAGGCAGGCGAGCCCCACATAGCGCCAGCGTCTGCCGCGAACCAGCATGGCAGCCCCAAAGGCCCACCATGCGCCGACGGCCAGCGCCGTCGTGGCCAGTCCGGCAATACCATAATCATGGAATGCAGCGCCGGGCAAGGTGGCCCCACCGAGGGAAATGACCCTCGTTTTGGGCGCGCCGGGGGGGGCAAGGCCGAGTCGCTGCAGGTAGTCACCGACGAACCCAAACAGGAGCGAGCTGCCCCTGCGGTCGGTATCGACGATGATCGCATAGTTAAAGATGGCGTGGTTCAGGTACTGCAGAGTGGGCAGTACGCTGGGCGCGGCGAAGGACTTGCTGGAAAAGCGGTCGCTGACCAGCTTCACGTCGGTGCCGGCCAGATTGGTTTCCACATATCGGGTCACGGTCCGGGTGCCACAATCGATCTTGCCCTGGAAGACTAGGGAGTTGAAGGCCAAAGTCAAGGCCAAGAATGAGGTCAGCGCCAGAACCCCGCTACGCAGTCGGCGGAGGCCACCACCCTTGCCGGCGATGCCGAGCATTACGCCTAGGGCGGTGATTATTAGGGCATTCAGGACCGTGCTCCGCGAGACGATGGCTGCGGCATAGACGATTACCACCACGGCAAAGCCGGCATAGGCCAGCCATGACCTGCGAACGCCGCGGGTGATCTGGAAGGCGGACAGGAGAAGGCCAGGCATCGCGAATTGGGACCCGATATGCCCCAGCATGCTTGATATCCGCATCCACAAGGGGTCGGCGCTCCGGTCGTGTTGGATCCAAGCGCCCCGTAACATGGTCAAGCAGTCCTCGGGAATGTTGGATACCAAGGGTGCCTTGGCGATGCCGTGGAAAACCAAACCGCATAGAGAGATCCCGATCAACCACGCGGTCGGCGTCGCCGCTAGGGCGGCTTGCCAGTCCTCCGGATGGCGGCCAGCGAGCCGGACCGCAGGCCGTGCTCCTAGCACGATGCCGGTCACCAGCAAGCCCTGGAACAGCAAGATGCCGAGCCACACCGGCTGCTCCGGATGAATGCTCTCGAACGGGGCCAGAATGCGGGCCAGGGCATGGACGCCGGTGACTGCAGCGACCATCAGAATTCCGAGACGGAGAATCGGAAATGTGGCGCTGCCCACCAAAGTGTTCTTATTTTGCAAGGCAGCGTCCCAGAGAGTCGGCAAACAAATCCACATTGGTCGACGTGAGGTCGTAGAGTTCCCCCGGGCAGCTGGAGTCCCAGACGGCTTGGAAGAATGCCAGGGAGGCCTCGCTGTCGTAGGCCACCGCCGGGTCAAGGGCGCGGCTCAAGGCATCGTGCAGACCGGTAAGACCGGCCACCCGCTGAACCAGAGGGCAGTCCTCGTAGAACGCATTCCCCAGCACCACCACCGGCGTGCCATGGAGCAGCGCCTCTGCACCGGACTTGGAGTTCACGGTGACGACGGCATCAGCTGCGGCCAAGACATCATGGTTGTTCAGTGCCGGCGACAGCACCCTGAAATTATCATGTCGCGCAAGCAGGTCCCCGATTCGCTCCGGGGACACCGCACCGACCATCGCAGGATGCTCCTTGATCACGACGCGGTAGCCAAGAGGCGCAACCCGGCACAGGTAGTCGATCAGGGCGTACTGGTCCAAATACTCCGGGGAACGGACCGTCAAAGCAAAGTCCGCGGGAACATGGAGGGGGTAGTAGATGAAACGCTCGCTGGCGGGCATCGCCTGGTAGTGGCGCGACAGCTTCCGCGAATTGGCAAACATCCGCAGGTGACGCGACACATGGCCGCCGATATACTGGAACTCCTCCTGCTCGCCGCGCAGATGCTTGGCCGCGAGCTTTTCGGCCAGACGGCGGAAATTCTTCGGGTCGAGGAGCTTCTTGCTCGCCCCCCGGTAATGCAGGCGATCCTTGGCCGGGATGACCACCGTGCGGCTGTCCACGATGCCGCAAATGATCTTCCTGACCTCCGCCGAGGCTTCCTTGACCGCCTTCGGCACCTTGGGCGCGGCAAAGGTGTTCGGGGTGAAGAACAGACGGCCGCGGAAGAATGAGGGCTCAATGAACCAGTTGTCGATGCCGCGCCGGCGGGCGGCGTAGTAAGCGGCCAGCACGGAGGTGAAGCCGCCCAGTTCCTGGACCAGGCACAACGGCCGGCCACAGCCGGCGAGCTCATCGATGATCGAGCCCATCGCCGCCAGGTGACCCTTGAACTTGCGGGCCAGAGAGGCGGTGTCGGTCAGCTCGTAGGCAGCCTTCTCGTGGCCGAGAAGCAGCGCCGGGCTGGGAATGCCGAAATCCTCGAAGCGTATCTCGTTGGCATTGGCGGGCTGGCGCTCGAAGGGATTGAACACCGTGCAGCCCGCGGCACGCAGGTCGCGCACCGCGCCCTCATGGAAACAGACGTGGAAGATGCCATGGCCTGCACGGGCCAGGGACTCACCGACGACCTGAAAGAAGCGGCTTTGGTTGCCGGCCAGGCTGACGAAGACGATGTCGGATTGATCTGTCATGACTTCCCGATCAGGAAACTGGAGAGGAGCTGGCCGCCCAGGGGGTTGCGCGCCGTGCGCACCGTCAGCCGCGGCATGCCGCCGAGTTCGGCAAAGCGGGCGGCCAGGGCGGCGACGACCGGCAGGTCGAGCCGTTTGCCGCGGCGGGCCTTCTGCAGGCGCATCGCCAATCCGGCGGCAATCCGGCTGCCGGCCAGCAGGCTGACCGCGCCCTGCAACAACTGGCCGCGGGACGCGCGGGGGCGTCCGCCGCGAAGGCTGGCGCCGATCCCGGCACGGGCGGTATGGGGCGCGCCGGCAAGCCGGGCCAGGAGGAATTCGGCAACCCGCTCGGCGGCCTTGCCGTCGCTCAGGTGGTACCAGGGCTCGATGACCCGGCGCGCCGCAGCAAGATCGTAGCGAGCCGCGCGCAGGGCCGGATCGGCCACCAGGGCCACCAGATCTTCCGGGGAGGCGGCCGGACAGCTGACTTGGGACGGCAGGGGAGCATGGCGGCGCATCACGTCGCTGTTGAGGAACTCCATTGCGATCGGCGTCCTGCCCATCCGGACTGCATCGATCGCGCTGCCGCAGTTCAAATGCACGATGCATTCCGCGCCGTGGATGGCATTGAAGATGTCGCCCTCGCCGTCGACCACCACATTCTCCAGCCCGGCGAAGCGCTCACGGTAAACCCGGTCGCTCTCGAAGGGATGTGGCCGTACCTGGACCACCCGGGCGGGCAGTGCGCGGGCGATCCCTTCGATGGCATCCAGATAGCGGGGAAAGACGGCATGGAGCTCGGCGAACAGGGTGTCGATGTAGCCGAAATCCCAGCCCTGGTCCCGGAAGATCTGTTGCTCCGCTGCAGCGGAGCGGGTGAAGGCCGGATTGATGGCAGAGAAGTTGGTGTTCACCAGGACGAAGTCCCGGCGCGGATATTCGAGCAGGGCGGACCAGGGTTTGATGCAAACGTCGTAGCGGGGGCAGCCGCTGACCGTCAGGGCCTCCGTCGGCAGGCCGCTGTGGGCAGCGAAGGCGCGATGGACCTCGCCCCCCCAGAAACAGTAATCGTCCACCAGCTCGGCGAGGCCCGCGCTGCGCAGGCTGGCGGCCCAGTTTTCCGGGGAGTCGAGACCCGCCTCGGAAAGCACGCCGCCCTCGGTGTCCAGCACGGCGACCCGGAAGCCGAGCGCGCGGTAAGTCTCAAGCAGCCCGCGGTTGCTTTCCCGTGCGTAGTTGACCACTACTAGATCTGGGGCCAGCAGTGGCAGGTCGTAGCCCTGCTGGTACATGGGCACCAGGAAGACCCTGGCCCCGCGGCGGGCGAACTGGCAGGCCAGCAACACCAGACCGCGCAGATCGCGACGGGGGTTGTCGACCACAATGGCGATCTTCAATGGCAGGCTCATCGGCGCGCTATCCCGTAATGCATGGTGATGAGTGACGTCATGACCGGCGCCGCTCCTTGAAGCGCCGGACGATGACCAGGGCCTTCTCCCAATCGAGGGCGGTCCAGGCGATCATGCTGGCGGCAATGGCGATCCAAGCGGACTTGGCCAGCAGGGTCCAGCCGAGGTGCCCCATGTCGATGTGGTAACCGGCGAGGAAAAAAGCCAGAGCGATCAGGTTGACCTTGAGAAGGGGCCAGAGAAACAGAGGCCGTGGGTAGAACACGCAGCCAAGGCCGATCTGGATGCCAATCCGCGCCACGGTGGTGATCAGGAAGGCTGCCACCGCGCCCCATACGCCGTACGCGGGAACCAGCAGATACATGCCGACGAAATTGGCTAGGATGCCGACCAGGGGCGCGATCGGACTGAAAATGGTCTTCTTCGCCAGGTCCAGGCCGCGGCCCATCGCGGTCCCCACCGACTGCAGGTAGTAGATCAGCACGAACCAGGGAATGAAGGGATAGACCCCGGAGAACCGCCCGCTGCCGAACAACTCGATCAGTTCCTTCGCCAGCAGCGCCACCGCCAGGGAAGGCACGGCCATCGCGGCGACGTAGTAGAGAGAAAAGCGGCCGAGGATCGTAGGCCCATCGTCCCGTTCGTTGATCACCCGGATGATCAGCGGCACCCAGGATGCCTTGAGAATCTGGTTGAAGGAGTTGATCGTCCCGCCGAGCTGGTTGCCCAGGTTGTAGAGGCCGATCACACCCAGCGCCACCGACTTGTCGAGGAAGTAGCGGTCGAAGATGCTGCCTACCCCTTCCATGATCGAGGCCGGCACCGTCGGCAGGGAATAGCGCAGCGGTTCGGCCAGATGATGCCAGCGCCAGGGGAAACGGCATTCGCGCAACATGAAAACGATGAAATAGCTGCCCCACACCACGCCGCTGGCCAACATACCGGCCAAATAGCCCTCGGCCTTCCAGCCGAAGACGAACAGAAAAAGCAGGATCGCCGCCGCCTGGGTGGCGAACATGCCGATCGTCACCACGGCGAAGCGCATCCGGTCTTCCCGCGCCCGCATCACCGTCAACGGGAACAGGTTCAGGTTGGAAAAGAATGCAATCCAGATGGTCAGCTCGATGTATGGCGAGAATTCCACCTGGGAGATCAGCACGGCGAACAGAGCGCGGCCGAGGAAGTACAGGCCCAGGCAGATGGCCGCGCTGAGCACCAGGGAAGTCGACCATAAGGCGGCCAGATGACGTGGCCGCGCCTCGTCCGACCACTCGTGGAACAGGCGCTGCACCGCGTCGTACAGACCTAGGCTGAGCACTGGACTGAGGAACAAAGTGACCATCTGGGCCAGACCGATGACGCCGAAGTCGGCCGGCTCCAGCTTCTGCCAGTAGAACGGCAGCAGCAGCAGGCCGCCGATCCTGGTCAGCACGATGGCAACGCCATAGATCCCCGCATTGGAGAGCATGCGCCCCAGCAGCTGTTGTTTGCTCAGACCTGAATACATGCATCTGGAGTGGCTATCGGCGGCGGCAGCGGACCGCTCATTCGTTGCCGTAACGCAAGGGCGTGCCGAGGAAGGGATTCACGCAGTAGCCGTAGTTGTTGCTGAACTCGCGGCGCTCCTCCGCGGTGAAGGCCTGCTGCTGTGCGAGGGCTGGCTGGACTAGGAAGACCGCCACGTCGCGATGGCGCACCCGGGGCAGTGTCGCCTTGTGGATGCAGTGGTGCACCGAGAACATCAGCACGGTGCCGGCTGGGGCCTCCAGGGGCAGGGAATTGCCTTCGATTTCGTTGGCATAGAGGTGGGCCTCGTCCCGGTCCCAGAAGCCGCGATGCTTGAGCTCGACGCTCTTTTCCTTGCCGACCAAGGTCAGGGCCCCGTTATCCACATTGGTATCGGTGAGGTAAACCATGATCTTCAACAGGGCCTTGGGGCAATTGTCGAAATGCCATTTCAGGCTGCCGAACTTCTCCTCGGGATTCTCGTGGGCCTGGGGCACAGTGCGATAGACGTCGCAGCTGTACACCTTGTAGGCGCAGCCGAAATAGCCCTGGAGGACATCCTTGACCCGGGGATCGAGAATGTAGCGCTCCAGCTCTGGCACTTCTAGCAGGCAGGACTTGAGGCGCAGCAGGCCGCCTTCCTCGAGGGTCATCACGGTCTTGTCGGGCTGGGCGAACAGCTGATCCACCTTGGACGAGATCGACTTGACGTCGGCATCGGGAAGGACGGAGAGCAGCTTGGTGAAGCCTTTGGCGTGGATCGTCGCGGCATCCTTGCGGCCAGCGTCGCTGACCCTGGGCTTGTCGCCGAGGCCAAACAGATTGGCTAGGTTCACCAGCCAGACGTAGAACGTGTATAGAAGATTCACCCGCAGTTCCACCGTGTTGCCGAAGACGCGGATGGTGAAGTTGCGATAAGCCTTGCCAAGCACGCCGAGAATGCCAGTTCTTTTTGCCATGATTCAACGACCTCCTTTGAGAGTAAAGCGAGCCATCATGTCGTTGCCGGCCGGATCGTCCGGATGATTCCAGTCCAACATAAACTCGACGTCGAAGCCATGGCTGGCTGCGGCGTCGATGAAGAATTCCCGGTTGTAGTACCAGTCCTTGAACTGCTTCTGGCCGAGCTTGCCCGTGGTGTGAGCGAAGGTGGTAAACAGCTGGGAGCCGCCATGCATGTGGCGGCGGATATCCCGCAGCAGGACGAGGATGTCCTCAGGCGGCATGTGGGTCAGCACCGACTGGGCCCAGAGGAAGTCGAACTGGCGCTCGCCGAGGATGGCGTCCAGCTTGCCTTCGAGCAGGTGCAGGGCCGGCCGCCGGTCGGACAGGGTCGCCCGTTCCAAGCGGCGCTCGCCTTCGCGGAGGACTTCCGCCGAGATGTCGAGACCGACGTAACGGCCAGCCTCGAGAAAGCCGATGAAATGAATGCCGGCGGCCAGCGCGCCGCAGCCGTAATCGAGCAGGGTGGAACTGGGCGTGAGGCCATGGGCCTGCAGGTAGTCGAGCTGGAAGCGTTTGTTCAGGTTCAGCCCCCAGTCGGGATTGCGAGTAACGATGCGGTTCATCCGATCGGCATAGTATTCCGCGTAGGATGTGCCCTTCACCCGGTGCTTGGCATACCACCAGAGCTCGCGTAGAAAGGCATACGAATTGGCTGCGGTGCGCTTGATGAGTCCGGGGAGCGACATGGTCATGGTTTCCTGTGGGCCGTCCGCTGACGGCGGGGTTGCGTTTCAGTGTTGCAGCAAGCCAGTCCTGTCGAGGGCGACATGCTTGAGCACGGGGTGGATCACGTAATAGGTGTGGGCATCGACACCGTCCGGCGCGCCGTCTGGATAGCGGCCCTCGCGCTGACGCCCTTCGAGCACGTCGACCAGCAGGTCGGCGCGGGCCAGGGGATCCTGGATCCGGTCGATTTCGATGCCGGGCACCGGCTCATAACGACGGCGGTCGAGGATCGGCCCCCCGTCCAGCACCTCGGTCAACCACAGGGCGGTGGCGCCGATGGTGCCCTCGTCCAGAATGCTGTAATAAAAGGCCGTGCTGCCCCGGAACTGGGGCGCGTAACCGCCATGGACATGGAGGAAGCGCTTGCCGATACCCAGCGCCGGGGCGCGGACGATGACGCCGCCTGGGCCGGAGAAGATCAGCACCGGCTCCGGATAGGTGCGCAGCTGGTCGATGAATTCGACACTATTGACGTCCGCGGACACCGCGCCGACCACCGGCACGCCGAGGCAGGCGAAGGTCTCGGCCACCGTCTCGCCAGGCCGGAAGCGGGCCGTCCGTCCGGGGCGCAGCGCGACGGTGATTTCCGCCGCCCCCTCCCAGATGGGCTCGTTGCCCGGCAGGGCGATGACCCTGGCGGGCAGCAGGCCAGCCGCCGACATGGCCTGGGCATAGGCCCGCGAACGGTAGGACGGCGTGGCTAGGAACAGAGTGTCGGTGAGGATCATTGGAACTCCCGGGCGAGTTGATCGACCAGTTCGGATTCGGCGGCGAGAATGGCCTCGAGGGCCCGGGATTGGGCGGCGCTGTAGGTCGCCGGATCCAGGCTGGCCAGGGCATCGCAGACCTTCAGCAGGGTGGACAGCTTCTGCCGGTCGCGGGGAATATGCCGGCAATGGAGGATGAGCAGCTGGGCGAACCACAGATAGGTCTGCAGCCCGGCGGCCGGCACGCCCTCCAGGCGGCGCCAGTCTCCGGCATAGCGCTGGTAGAGGCGGCGGCTGACCTCATACTTGTGCACCAGGCGGTGAACCACGTCGGCCGCATCGGCGGATACGCGGCCGGCCTGGCCGACCTCGGCCGTCAGGCCGGCAAGGCGTGCTTCGAGGGGCTCTGCCTCCCGGGCCGCCGGACCGGCCGCCTCGTAGCGCGCTTGGACCAGTGCGCCAACGAAGTCGCGGCGGCTGTTGCGCCAGGCCTCGAGATATCCGGCCTGGTTGCATTGGGCATAGTGGTAATATTCAGGCGCCTCGAACAAGTTGCGCCGGGTATAAACGTATTCAGTCATGATTCCGCCCGGGCTGCGCCCCTTGCCAGTTGAGCAACGATGTCCGCCGCCAGCTCGTCCGGGCTCCGCGCCAGATCCACGCCGCCGATGACCAGATCCGGCGCTGCTGGACGCGGGAACGGGATGTCGATGCCAACGACATTACTCGCCTCGCCGCGCCGGGCCTGGGTGTAAATGCCCTTCGCATCGCGCAGTTCAACCAGCTCAAGGGGAGCGTCGATGAAGACTTCGAAATAGGACGAGAATTCGCGCCGGTTCCATTCCTGCCATTCTGGGAAGATGGACAGCACCGCGGCAACCACGACGATACCCTGGCGTTCGAGGAGCCGGCACAGGCGGGAAATCCGCTCCGCATTTGCCCGGCGGCCCTCCACATGGTGACCCAGGTTAGCGCCCCATACTTCCCGCAGCATGTCGCCGTCGAGGAACACCACGTTGGGCTGGCCCGCACGTAGACGGGCCGCGACCCGTTCACCGATGGTGGTCTTGCCCGCACCCGATAGTCCGATCAGCCAGATGACCATGTTCTACCCCCTCAGACCGCCCAGTGAGTATCGAAATACTCGCCGAGGGTTCCCTCCTCCAGCATACGGCAGTAAGTCTGGTAGTCGGACACGGTGTCGAATTCGAGCCAGCCGTTGTCCACGCCCACGCCCTGCAGGCGATGTCCGGACTGGATCATGCCGCGCAGCACGTCAGTCATGTAGCACCTGTCCACACTGCGGCCGAGCAGCCAGGGCGCGCCTTCCTCGGCGCGATCCATGAAGTCGAGCAGGGCCTGGCAACCGGCCGGGGAAAAGTACAGTAGGCCGATGTACTGGGCCTGGATCTCGCTGACCGCCTTGACCTTCTGGCCGATGTCGAGAAGCCGGCCGTCGGCTTCGATGCGCAGGCTCTCAGCGTCGAGCAGCGGATCCTCGTTGCGCATCTGCCAGTATCGCAACCACTGGCGGTCGACGATCACGCGGATGTCGCCTTGCGCGGCGGCCAGCGCCTTGATGACATTGGGCTGGAAGACGATGTCTCCGTACACCACCACCACCGGTTCCCCGGAGGCGAGGGTCGGGCGGGCGCAGAGCAGGCTGGAAACCATATTGGTTTCGTTCCAGCGCTCGTTGATCCACACCTGGCGGGTGCCGTCGTCGAGCTGCTCCGGATGGTAGCCAAGGACCAGCTCGGCCCGCTCCACGCCAACGTGGGCGAGGGCGGCCTCCTGCCAGTCGAGCAGGCGGCGGCCGGCGAATTCCAGCGCGCACTTGGGCCGGTCCTTCGTGTAGGGCTCGAGGCGCGAACCCCGGCCGGCGGCAACGACGATTGCCTTCATTTGAACCACTCCTTCCAGAATGCGGATTGATCGAGCAGACGCCGGAACAGGGTATGATCCAGCCGACTGCAGCTGCCCGGCCGTTCCGGGTGCCATTGCACGGCGAGAACCGGCAACTGGCGATGAACAAGGCCCTCGACGATGCCATCGTCGCTGAGCGCGAAGGCGGCCAGGGCGGGTGCCAGGTCGGCGACGGCCAGACCCTGACGGTGATAGGAATTGGTCTCCGTCGACGTAATGCCGAGCCCTTCAGCGAAGGCCGGCAGCAGCTGAATCCGGTGCTGGCATGCGACATGGCTGGCAACGCCGGGCAGATCCTCGCGAATGTCGGCGCGAACCCGCCCGCCGCAATGGGCATTGATCATATGCAGCCCGCGGCAGACCCCGAGCACCGGCAGGCCGGCAGCCATTGCCCAGTCCAGCAGCGCGCCCTCTGCCCGGTTGCGCAAGGCCGAGTAGTCGCCGCCATCTGTGCGCCGGACCACATCGTTGCCACTGGACAGGATCAATCCATCCAGGTTCGCCGCGCGGGCATGGGCCACCGGATCGGCCGCCGCATTGGACAGCAGCACCGGTTCGATGTCCTGGGTTGCGAGCCAGGTGATCCAGTCGTGGCTGATCGCATCCCGCGGCTCGTCATAGCCGACGGCGGAAACGACGCGCAGGGTGAGGCCGAGTCTGCGCATCGTCATCGCACCGGCTTGATCGTGCGGGCCGCGCAATTCAGCTCGACCTTGTGTTCGTGGGCGACCAGATCGAACATGCGCTCGCCGCAGCCGATCGCGGCGGGCAGGTCGAATTCGGCGCAGCGGATCGCCATGTGGGAATTGGCCCCCCCGTACTTGGTGATCAGGCCGCCGATCTGGCGCGAGAAGATCCAGTCGAAGCCCGGGTCGGCACTCTCGATCAGGACAATCTCCCCCTCCAGATCGGGGACCTCGTTCACGTGGAGCAGGCGGACTGGTGCGGTGATCCGCTTGCCGGTGATGAAGTTCGGGCTGCCGAGGGGCATCCTGATGACATCGGCATCGATCTCGCCAGCGATCAGGTGGGGCAGGCGGATTGCTCGGGTGATCGCGTAATCCGCCCGGGCCGCGGCGATCCACTCGGCAAGTTGGGCGCGGTCGGCCGCCCGGCCGATCTGCCCGATGGTCAGATGGGCGATGTCCTCGCGGCTAAAGCCGAGGCCCTCGCCCCAATGAGCAAGCATCTTCAGCGCCTCGCTGATGGTCTTGGTGAATTCGAACTTGGCGGCTTCGCGCAGACGCACGGCCTGGGTGATGTAGGCGGTCAGGGTGTCCAGGCCAAAGGAATAACCTTCGGCGGCCAGCAGGCGCTCCATTTCCCGCCGCTGGGCCGCAGTGTATGCGTATGGCGGATGGGCCGGCTGCTCGGCGCAATGGCCGGACAGGTAGAGCTCCGGATGCTCGTCGTAGCGCCAGGAGGTGATGTCGTAGGTGCCGGGCCGCAGGTGGCCGTAGCGTTCGAGGAACACTGCCTGGGACAGCCGCCCCTGGCTGAGGAAGTGCATGTCCTGGGCGAATTCCCCGGCCACCGTGTTAACCCCCTTCAGCAGGGCATCCACGTCTGCCGCGGCAAGGGTGCCACGGCTCACCGCCGACTTGAGGAAGGCGACGCCGATGAAGGCATGACGGGCGAGTTCGGCGAAGGGCACGATGCCGCCTTCGATGCATTCGTCAACCAAGGCCAGGGCGCGCCCGCGCGGGTCGCCGGCGGTGACCTGATGGACGACCGCGCCCAAGCGCCGGGTCCGCTCGTAGAGCGCCTGCATTCGCTCGCCACCCTCGCCCACGCAGCGTCCAGTCAGCGCCCCCAGGACCTCGCCGAAGCGGCGCACATGGGCGCTGTCGAAGCCAGCCGCTTCCAGTTTCGCCACATAGTCGGTAAATCCCAGGTCGCGGCAGGTGGCGGCCACGGTAAATTCTATCTTGTCATGCCATTCGGGATTTTCCGCCAGACGCTGGAGCTGCCAATCCACCAGCCGAGCGGCAAAGTCCGGCTCGATTCCCGCGGGGAGGAAGGAGTTGAGGCTGAGACGGACATCGATGTAGGGACGGCCGGCGAAGGCCACCAGCAAGGGATCGGACGGCAGGGGCCGGTAGCCCATGTTGCGTCGGGATGTGGCCCATGCGGCATCGGTGATCAGATGACAATAGAGGGAGAGGGCCAGGGGCTTCGGACTATTGCCGATCATCTCCGCCGGATTCCAGTCGGGCATTTCGCCGAACAGGGTGGTCTGGCCAAACAGCCCCGGGCGCTGCTGGAAGTGACGGCCCAGGGCCGCCTTGCACTGCTCCACCGCGTCCTGGATGGCTGCCGCGTCCAGCGGCAGCCAGTTGCGCTTGGCCGCCAGCGGCCTGACCTGCAGGATGAATATCTGCCCGCCTGCGGTGATGCAGAACTCGATATCCAGCTCATCGCTGCAGGCGATGGCCTCGATCTCGCGGATCAGCCGGATCAGACCCTGGAAGCGCGCCGAACGCAAGCCCTCAGCATGGGCGCGGCGGACCAGAATGCATTTGTTCTCGCCGTGGCCGCCGGTGACGCCGTCGGTGCGGCCGGTCACATCGTCGTAATTGACCACGTAGTAAGGGCTGCCGGTATCCAGCTCGCGCGTCAGGACTACGCCGGAAATGACGACGTCCTCGATCATCGGCTGAACAAGGACATGGTGGTCCCCATTGCCGTCGCCGTAGGAGGCGATGACCTCATCCACCGCCGCAGCGAGCGCCGCAGCCTCCGGGCGGACCGATACGACCGTGGTGAAGGCGCCAGCCATCGACGACTCGGCGCCATCTTCCCCGCAGGCGCTGGAGCGGACCACCAGATGAGGGTGGTCGCCATGCGCCGCTAGGATGCCGTCGGTCACCCGATCCTGACTTTTGCGCCATTCTGCCACGGTGAACAGGGTCTGGGCGACGAAGTGCTGTACGCCCAGCAGCGGCGCGAGGCGGGCCAGGGTTTCTCCCTTGGTGCCAAAGGAAAACGGTGAGACGGGGGAAAATTCGTTGGACATCAGCGGATCGGGAGTCGGCGCGTTCAGGCGGCCTTCTTGGACGGGCGGGGAACGTTGAGGAGGTGGCGGTAGTGCCACAGGCCGTAGCCAACCTCGGCGGCCGCGAACAGGACATAGCCCGCCGCGTAGGCCAGCAGGAATGCGGTGACCTGTCCGGCCAGCAGGGCGGCGACCAGCAGGATGGGACCGAGCGGTCCGAGGTTCTCATGGGTGGCGCGCAGGGCGAGGATCGTTCGCCGGACGAGAGAAGGACGCCCTTGTCCGCCGCCCCCACTCCCCGGCATATCCCGGCGGACTTCGCCGAGCAGCTGGGCGAGGCGCATGCGGAAGTAGGAAGTGAATGTCATGGCCAGGGCGATCGCGGCGCCGGCCAGCAGATCGGCGGCTTCACCGAAGACGCTGCGTCCCTGGCGGACGTTGCCCACGGCCACGGCGATGTAGATCAGGTAAACCAGTACATCCACCAGGCCGTCGATCAGCTTGCCGAAGTAGCGCCGCTGGTTCAGGTAGCGGGCCAGGTTGCCGTCCACACAGTCCACCACGAAGATGGCCAGGAACACAGCAGCGCCGGCCGCAGTGGCCGCCGGAACTCCGGCGGCGAACAGGGCGCAGGCCGCCACCACTAGCAGGAAGTTGAGGAAGGTGACCTGGTTCGGCCTCAGGCCGAGCAGCAGGGGTGGCACCGAGAGGAGGAAGGACAGTGGTCGGTACAGGTGACGCACCACGACTAGATCCTTCTTCTGCTCGCCGACATAGGTCTGGCGGATGCGGCGCAACATCTCGGCCACGCCCGGAGATCCGGCGCCACTCATCGGGATGGACTCCGGCTCACCACGCGCTGCGCCCCCCATCCATGACAACGTTCTGACCAGTCATGTAGCTGGAGGCGTCGGAGCAGAGGAACTGGACCGCGGCCCGGTACTCGTCGGCATGGGCCATCCGGCCGAGGGGAATCAACTGGGAAAGGCGGGCGACGAACTCCTCTCCCTGGCCGTTGAACACGCCGCCCGGGGACAGGGCGTTGCAGCGCACCCCAGCTTCATGCCAATAGGTGGCCAGGTACCGGGTGAGGCCGAGGAGTGCGGTCTTGACCACCGGATAGGTGACCGGCTTGACCGGCTGCCGGTCCTCGGGCAACCCGGGTTTCCGGTAGAGGCGCTGGTCTGGGGCGAAGACCGCCAGGTCGGAGGCGATATTCAGGATCGCGCCACCACCGTTGGCGGCCATCCAGCCGCCGAAGGACTGGGCGCAGAGGAAGGCCCCAGTCAGGCCGACGCCGAGCTGGAAATTCCACTGGTCGAGAGGGAAGTTCTCCAGGCGGGAGGTCTCCACCACGCTGTCCGCCTTCACTTTCGGGTCAACGGCGGCGTTGTTTACCAGGACGTGGATGCCGCCAAGAGCCTGCAACACGGTATCGAGACCCGCAGCAACGGAAGCCTGACTGGTCACATCCAGCGTCAAAGCCATCGCTTGAACTCGCGGGAACTCGATGCGAACCTGCGCCACTTCGACCTCGGCGCGCTCCACGTCGATGTCTGCGATCACTACGTTAGCACCGATTTCCGCTAGGGCACGCGCATGCTGCGAACCGAGAAGTCCGGAGCCGCCGGTAATGAGGGCAACACGACCACTTAGATCGAAAGATTTTGGAAGTTGAAGTGTGCTTTGATTCATGATCGGGTCTGTCCACCATCGACTACGTAGGTGGCACCAGTGATGAAAGACGCCACTGGCGATACAAGATAGGCGACGAGCCGAGCCACATCTTCGGGCCGGCCCAGGGACTGCAGTGCTACTTCGCGCTGCAGCATCGCGTCCACACCGGCTGCGTCGGCTGCGAGCTTGCGCTCCCAGGTGGAACCGGGGAAAAGAATGTTGCCAGGTGCGACGCTGTTGATGCGGATGCCGCGCTTGCCCAGCGGCCGCGCCGCATTGCGCACATAGCTCTCCAGGGCAGCCTTGGCCGCCGCATAGGGCACCGGGCAACCCAACGCCTCCAGACCACAGATGGAGGAAATGCAAACAGCATTGCCAGTGGCCGCAGCCAGCGCGTCGGCAGCGGCCCAAACCATTTGTGTGCTCGCATGCAGGTTAATGTCCAGCACGCGGCGCCATTCCTCCGGCGTCTCCTGCCCGGGCGGCACCGACGCGCCGCTGCCTACGTTGCACACCAGCACGTCTAGGCGCCCGTGGCGTTGCAACACCTCGCGCACTAGGCGCTGGCACTCGGCCGGGTCGCGCACGTCGGCGACGAAGGCGGATGCATCAGGCAACGCAGCCTGCGCCTGCTTCAGGCGCCCCGCGTCCCGTCCGTTCAGGACGACCGTGGCGCCTTCGGCCGCCAGTATGCGAGCGATGCCCAGACCGATGCCGGCCGACGAACCGGTTACCAGGGCTACCTTGCCGACGAGTTCAAGATCCATTTTGCCTCCACCAGGCGCGCGTCATGTCGCGGTATCGAGCGAGCGCGCCCGTGTGGTCGTTATCGTCAGCCCGGGCAGTCTGCAGGATGAAATGACCGGCATAGCTGGCCTTGCGGAGCGCTCCAAACACCGTCGGGAAATCCGCATTGCCCGTTCCCAGCGGGACTGTCGTGCCATGCAGCTTGCGGTCCTTAACGTGCACGTTGTCGATGCGGTGGCCGTAGCTGCCGACTTCCTCGGCGGGCGAGAAGCCCAGCGCAGCGCTGTTGCCGATGTCGTAGTTGATGCCGAAAGCGTCCCGCGGCAAGCGCTCGATGAACTTCGCCAGCCTCGCCGGCCCGAAGTCCGACTCGAAGACGATCTTCATGCCGGCGTCGACCAGCCGCTGGCGCAGCGGCAACACGCCTTCCAGCAGCGCGCTCTCGTGTTCTAGCGTTTGCAGCGAGCCGTTGTCCACCAGCGGAATGAGCACGTAGCGGATACCGACCTGTTCTGACGCATCGAGGATGGCCCGCAGGTCCGCAAGCAGGGCCTCGCGAGCGGCGCCCTCCACCTTGTAGAATGGCGCCTGCATGAAGCAGTCGCCAGTGAGCGACAGCACTCGTACCCCGTTGCGGGCTGAGAGTTCCCTGATCCGGGACTGGCCGGCCGCCGTCATCAGCGGGTTCTCGTGCAGGCGCTCTTGGTCCAGCGTCCATTCCAGCAGGCCGAGGCCGAGCGCCTGCGCCAGCGGGAACTCAGATTCCCAGTCGCGCCAGGGAAAGGCCTGGATCTTTCCGTCGATGAGGTCGCACAGCCGGCCCTGCATGAATCCGATTTCCATCAAAGTCCTTTCGCGGCCCAGCCGCCGTCAACGTACAGATCGATGCCCGTCACGTAGCTACTGGCTGGCGAAGCCAGGAAGATCGCAGCACCTGCAAGCTCATCCGGCTCTCCCCAGCGACCGAGCATGGTGCGTGCGGCGCGGGCTTCCCGGCGCTCGGGATCCGCATGGCTGGCCTGCGTCATCGCTGTACGAACATAGCCGGGTACCAAGTTGTTCACGCGAATACCTTGCGTGCCGTGATCAAGCGCGAATGAACGTGTCAGCGCCGCTAGGCCTCCCTTGGAGGCAACGTAGCCAGGGTTACCTGGGAAGCCAAGCGCTGCGCCAATACTCGTGACATTGATGATGGAGCCGTAGCCACTACGCTGCATGAAAGGCAGCACGGCGCGGCAACAGTCGAACACTGCTGTGAGGTTACAGGCCAGCGTCTGACGAAACGCCGACGACGGGTCTTCCGCCGTCAGTGCGGACAGCGTGATGCCGGCCGCGTTCACCAAGACGTCGATCCGCCCTTGCCCGTCGAAGATTTCGTTAACCAAGCTGCCGAAGGCCACACTGTCAGTGACGTCGCAAGTCCGATACAGGAAAGCTGCCGCGTCGCCTTGCGCTGCAGGCGAGCGCCCAAGACCGAACACGGTGGCGCCCGCGCTGGCGAGACCCAGCGCGACAGCGTTGCCGATCCCGCGCGAGGCGCCGGTGACGATAGCCACGCGGCCGTCTAGTCGGAACAGGTCGGTCGGCGCGCTCATGCCCGGTCCAGCCCAAAGCCGCGCATCACGGCCGCGCACAGCTCGATGTCCTCGGGATTGTCGATCTGGAACATCTTGTGCCGTCCCATCACGAACAGGCCGATGCGGCCGCCCAGCCGGTTGTTGTCGCGCCGCAGCTGCTGCGGGCGGAACACGTAGAAGGAGCCGTTCTCCAGGTAGCGCTTCTCAATCTGCTGGCGGCGTTTGCGGTTGCGGTAGTCGTAATTCACCGACTCGGCGCCGCCGTCGGCGCCGATGCGCCAGGTGAAGAAGTCTTCCACCTCCGCCACCGACAGCAGCGAGTCGTAGCTCTGCTCGCGCAGGGTCTGCAGTCCGCCATCAAGGTCCGACGATTCGCGGATGGGCGACGTCGCCTGCATGGCCACGACCAGGTCGACGGCGACGCCCTGCCCCTCGATCGCGTCCAGCGCATGCAGCCAGGCCGATTCGGAGCTGGCCTGGTCACCGGAGATTTCGGCCGGGCGGCGGATCGGCCTGGCACCAAAGGACTCGGCCACCGCAAGGATCTCATCGTCGTCTGAGGTCACCCACACCGAGTCGATGTGGCACGCATGGCGGGCCTGCAGGATCGACCAGGCGATGAGCGGTTTGCCGCAGACGTCCACCAAGTTCTTGCGCGGGATACCCTTGGAGCCGCCGCGTGCCGGGATGATGGCGACAGTAGCCCTCACCGCACGTCTCCCGCGGCCTGCGGCGCCTTGAAGCACATGGCCTCCACCAGGCCGCAGAGAATGTGGCCCACGAGGATGTGGCACTCCTGTATGCGGGCGGTATCGCGTGAAGGCATATGCAGGCACTCGCACAGTTCCTCTGCCACGCCGCCGGTTTCGCCGGTCAGGCAGGCGGTGCGCAACTCCAGCCGGCGGGCGACCTCGATCGCCTTCAACACGTTCGGGCTGTTGCCGCTGGTCGTGATCGGGATGAACACGTCGCTCGGGCGGGCCACGGCTTCCAGCTCGCGCGAGAAGACTTGGTCGTAGCCGTAGTCGTTGCCGACAGCGCTTATCGCGGAGCTGTTGGTGGCCAGCGCCAGCGACGCCAGCGGCGCGCGATCGAACTTGAAGCGCGAGACGAATTCGGCCGACAGGTGCTGCGCGTCGGCAAAGCTGCCGCCGTTGCCGGCGAAGATGATCTTGCCGCCGCGCTTCAGGCTGTCATGGCAGTCCTGCGCCAGCCGCGTCAGCTGCGCGACGAGCCCGGCGTCTTGCAGCAGCTTCTGCTTGGCCACGATCGAATCTTCGATCTCGCGGACGACCAGGCTGGAGAGGTGGTCCAGGCTCACAGCTTGCCCTCCAGGCGCTCCAGCGCGATCCAGAAGCCTTCGCCGCCGTTCTTGTGGCCCTGCCAGATCTCCGGGATGAAGGATGCCCGCGAGCAACCGGCCAGGAGGATGGCGCCCAGGCGGTCAAAGTCGATGTCACCATCGCCGACCTGCAGGCCCTCGCCATTCAGGTCCTTCGCATCGCCCAGGTGCAGGTGCGCGGTGAACGGCGCTACCTTGAAGGCAAAGTCGTAAAAGTCCACGCCCAGATGATTGCAGGTCAGGCAGCTGTGCGACACGTCGAAGCACATGCGCAGGTTGAGGCGCCGGCACCATTCGACGATTTCGTCGGCCTTGACGAAAATGTTTTGGTAGCGCTGTCCGCCAAAGTGCCAGGGGAACGGCGCCATGGTCTGCGGGATCAGCTCCACACCTTCGAGGTCCAACTGATTCAGGCTGGCGGCGAAGCGCTCGTAATAGCCCCGGATGGCGGCGGCCGGCAGCGGTTCGTCCATGGTGAAGCCGCCCACGTTTGCGACGATCATGGGCCGCGCCTCGCCAGGGAAGTAATTCTTGAGAGCGCGGGTGATGTCGATCACGCGCTGCGTCTCGCGAATGGAGTCCTTGCGGTAGGCCTCGTCCGGCGTGGCCAGGTCCATCAGCCGGCTGCCGGAGAACAGTTCCGGCGCGTGCACCACGAAGCCGGCCGGGTAGGTGCCGCACAGGTAGTCGGCCGGGTCCAGGTCCATGTCGGAGTACGAGAGGTGAAACTCCCACAGGTCGGGGGAAATTCGCGCCGCGTATTCCTGGAAGTCGTGGTAGCGAACCGGCACGCCCCAGGGGCGCCCGAAGCGATAGCTGCGGGGCTCCACGCGCGTGTCCGCCAGGTCGGACGGATAGAAGAAATCCTCGTCACGCAGGTCGCGCGCCAGAGTGCGGCCCAGCAGCTGCTGCAGCTTCTGCGGCG
>JBEBBF010000286.1:0-2723 GCA_041158545.1 Pseudomonadota bacterium
AGCGCCCTGCTGCGGCTCAGCAGGCGCGGCACCTTCTCCGGCGCCAACCAGTTCCAGCGCCGGAGAAGCCGCAACGACATCGCGCACCTCCAGCATCTGCTCTTCACGCAAACGGCCGGCCGTGGCGTCATCGACATCGACCGTTTCCCACTCCAGGCCAAACTTCATCCCGCAGCGGAAAAACGCCTCGACTGCGCTTTTCGGCTTTACCCGCACTTCCAGTTTCTGATTGCTCATCTTTCTCTCCATCTAGTCCGCCACACCTGCCGGGCGACTCCGGCGGGCGTAGCTGCTACGGCCTCACGTGTGTCCGGTTACATCCAGGGGGTGACGATCAACTGCACCTTGTTGTAGTTGGTGTTGCTGGCACCAGCGGAGTTTTGCTGCGCCTTGAGCAGCGCCTCGGCGGCGGCCATGTTGTCCGGGCCGGTGACCATGGTGTCCGGCACGATGCCCAGCCGGCGACCACCGTCGCCCTTGAACCGCATCATTGCGGCATAGGCGGCGTTGAAGTTATTGGCATTCAGGGCGTCTTTCGAGCCGAAGGCGCACTGCCAGAAGCCGTATGCGGCCTCACCACGCCAGCGACCGCCGAAGCTGTACACGTCCAGGTCAAAAACATTGCCGTTCTGCACCGAGGTGATGCTTTCGAACTGTGCAGCCATGCGCTCCTGGAGATAGATCGGAGCGGCCGCACGATTGGTGCAGAGCAGAATCCAGGGCGCACCGGCACCGGCCTGCATGTTGCTGACGCTGGTGGCCACGCCGCTGCCGTCTTCGTTCGGATAGACCGGGTGGTCGGTGTCGAAGAAATACTGGCCGTCGTAGCAGGTCGCGGCGAAGCCAGCAGCGAGCGCCTGGAACACCAGGTCATTCTTGAGGTCGGTCGCCGACTGGCCTGCGGATTCAGCGAGGGTGCCGTATTGGCCGATGTTGTCGTCTTCGATGTCAGTGCGCTGCACATCCACCGTGGATTCGAACTTGCGGTTGACCACCGTGTAGGCAGTTTCCTTGAACACCTTGTGCTGGCGGGCGCCGACCCATTCGCGGAACGCGGGGAACTGGCTGAGCCATTCGTAGGTGTTGGACTTGCCGCTGCTCTTGACCAGCTTGGCGATCTTCTTCCAGTCATCCGGCGACAGCGCCAGGCCCGCGTTCCAGCGGGCAACCAGCGAGGTCTTGAGTGCATCAATCTGAGCTTGCGTCAGTGCGGGCATTACATTCTCCTGAGCGTGATGAAGCGCTTACGCGCCGGTATTCTTTTTTGCGGCAGCAAACTGCTCGGGTGTCACACCCATCTTTGAGCAGATCGCCAGTTCATCCGGCGTGAGGCCGTTGCCGCCATCCTTGCCGTCGGCCTGTTTTTTCAGGACGGCCAGGGGGTTGGTGGCTTCCAGGTACTCGGCGAGGTCGGCCATGGACTGCTTTTCCGCCCAGGCTTTCTGGGCCGGGGTCAGGCGGCCATCGGTAAGGGCCGCCGTCAGCAGTTCGGCATGCTTGGCCTTTTCGGAAGCCAGGGCGGTATCGGCCTTTTCCTGCTCCAGGGCGCCCAGCTTGGTTTTCAGCTCATCGCGCTCCGTAGTCAGCGCCGCAACGGTTGCTTTCAATCCGTCGCGTTCTGCGGTCAGCGCAGCAACATCGGGAGTCCCCATGTTTACGTCTCCATCGTGATTTCCGGGGATGCCCCCGGCGGCATAGTTCGCCAGCGCAGCCAGCCGCTTGAGTCCAACAGCACCCAATTGGTCCAGCGCGGGGTCATTGGTCAGCGCAACAGACAGCAGCGTCAGCACAGCACCCGTCTTCGGGTCAAAGATGAACAGCGGCGAGCTGTAGCGGTATTCCTTTTTCTGGATCGCCTCAGCACCATCCGGCGTCCACTCGACATGCGCGTACAGCCCGCGGCCTGGCGCGTAGACCAGGCGGTCAATCCAGCCCGCAGCACGGCTATCGCCCCACAAGCTGTTGTGCTCGTAGTCGTACAGGATCGGCTTACCCCGCTCCGCCATGCCCGCGATCAACGCGTCGGCAATCTCGGCATTCATCAACCAGTCGAGCAAGACACCATTGGTCTGACTCGCAGGCCGGCCATCGTCGGACCGAAATGCGCCGTCGGGGAAAATGTGGGCGTTGCAGCCCTCGGGATAATTCTCGCCACCCAGCGCCAGAGATAGCGCGGCGGCATTGGCAGGTAAAACGAAGGGGGGGGTCGGATTCGGCACAGCGATGCTCCCAAGTCGATGGGTGCATCATCCCGGCAGCGTCGCCACCAGTCAGGCTGGGAAATGTTTCCTGCGCGGTGGTTTTTGCAGGACGTCCACAAACGCGATTTGCGGCGTTTTGGCGCCCCGGTGGGGTCGTCCTATACCCAAGGGGCCGCGCTGCGCTTTCAAATGGCTTTCAAATGCAAAACAGGGCATTCCTGAAGCCGGGGTTGATGCGATTGCCGCAGCAAATCGATCAAAACAGGGCGCCCTGCATGTCGCTCATGTCTTCCCGGCAAATGTTTTGAATTTGCCGGGATGTCAGGCCGAATTCTGCAGCCAGCTGAGAAAGGCTGCGGCTACCGCGCCGACGACGGATTTCTTCGTCACGCATCCGTGAAAATAGCTTGTCGGCCTTGGGGAGTGAAACACGCCCCGCGGCGTCCATGTGTAGTGCCAGGGCATCCCGCAGCCGCGCCAGTTCCTCAGCGCTCAGCCCCAATGTCGTCGTGTGGTGCCTCG
>JBEBBF010000287.1:0-3378 GCA_041158545.1 Pseudomonadota bacterium
GGCCTTGGCCAGCCAGGCCCCGACGCTCTGTCCATCGGACTGGCGCAGCGCCTGATCGAACCAGGCGGCCGCCTGCCGGGCATCACCGCCCGGCCGGGCGATCTCAAAGCTTGCCAGCAGACCGGTCAGCGCCCCGTTGCCCCACTGGGGATCGACTTGCCAGGCCAGCCGCAGCAGCCGCGCCGCCGCAGGCAGGTCGGCGACCACTTCCGGCTCATCCTTGGACAGGGAAATCCAGCCGACCCAGGCGGCGGCGGCCCAATACGCCAGCCCCACCTGGGTCGGGCTCAACGCCAGTTCGGCGCCGGGTGTGGCAAGCCGGGCAAACAAGCCCGGCTGTTGTTGTTCCAGCGCCGTGCGGGCGTGCCGAAAGGCGCGGGCGTACAACCGGGCCGCCCGCTGGCGCAGGCGGTCTGCCGCACGGGCATCGCGGCTTTCCAGGCGCTCGGCCTCAAAGGCGACAAAGGCGTAGGTGTATTGGGTGAAGCCGGCGGCAACGCTTTCGGCCAGCGGCCCGTGGGCCGGGTTTTGCCGGAGGACGGCTTCGGAGAGCTTGAGCTGGAAGGGCGCCGCATCCCGCAGCAGCTCCAGATCGGTTTCGTCGCCGGCGCCCTGACTGGCCAGCGCATCCGCCATATTGCGGCTGATCCACTGCTGCGGCGAACAGGCGGCAAGCAGTGCCAGCACGCCGGGCAGCATGGCCCGCCCCAGTCGCTGCGGCCAGCGTCGCCGCCACGCCCCTTCCGGATTTGGCAATCCCACCTTAACCCCGCCGTCACATTCCAAGATAGGCGGGCACACTAGCCAAGGGATGTTACAGCGCCATGACCCCGGCGCCGGGTCGGCGGGCCGCGCCCCAAGCGGAAAACCGGGGGAGGCGCGGGGTGGCCGACGGAAAGGGAATTACAGCGGCCGCTTGACCGTCAGGGCGCCGCGAATCTGGCCCTTGCTGTAGCCGATGGCCTGGTCGTGGGGATAGGTGGCGCCGAGTTTGGCCTTCAGTGCCGGGTCCAGCGCGTCGGCCGGGCCGTGGCATTTCAGGCAGACATCGCCAACCGGCAGCGCCTTGATGTAGCGGAAGGTCGGCTTGCCGTCGATGTCGACGATTTCGCTCTTTTCCAGGGTCTCGATCTTTTCGCCGTTGCCGGCGCGGATGTTGAAGTCGGCCAGTTGCCGGGCTTCCCAGATGTCCGGGGTGCCACGTTCGGCGTTACGGGTCTTCAGGCTGACCCGGCGGATGTCCCAGCCGGTTTCCTTGCGTTTTTCCTGGATCAGTTGCGGCGCCTGTTCCTTGCAGACGGGGATCGCCTCGGCAACGCCCTTGGCGGCGACGGCTTCCTGCATGGCGCTGACGACCTTGGGCACCACCGGCAGCACCGCTTTTTTGGTTTCCGCGGTCAGGGCCGTGAGATCGTGAGCCAGAACCGGGCCGGCCAGGGCCAGCAACAGGGCGGGGATCAGCTGTTTCATGCTTGCGCTCCAGTAAATTAGAAAACGCTAATATTAACCTGGATCGCCCCCGCTCGGCCGGAAAGCAGACGAGCGGACGCAGAAACGCCCGCGCAGCCCGAGACGGCTACGGCGAAACGGCGGCTGCTGAAAAACTGGGGAAGGGTTTGGAACCAGTCTGGAAAAGACTGGAGCGGGAGACGAGTCTCGAACTCGCGACCTCAACCTTGGCAAGGTTGCGCTCTACCAACTGAGCTACTCCCGCGTCGAACAGGTGCGCATTATAGACCATAATCCGCCGCTGTCAAGCTTGTTGCATTGTCGCGCTCAATCTCCACTGCGGCGGCGAATTTCCGGCCAGGCTTTTTGCAGGTAATAGGCCATGGACCACATGGTCAGCACCGCCGCCACCCAGGCCAGCAGCTTGCCGAAATACATGAGGTCGATTCCGAACAGCGGCTGCTCGTGCAGCAACATGGGAATCGCCACCATCTGCGCCGTGGTCTTGATCTTGCCCAGGAGCGATACCGCCACGCTCTTGGCGGCGCCGATCTTGGCCATCCATTCGCGCAGCGCCGAAATGGTGATTTCCCGGCCGATGATGATCGTCGCGATCAGCGAGTCGGCGCGCCCCAGCTGCACCAGCATGATCAGCGCCGCGGCAACCATCAGCTTGTCGGCCACCGGGTCCAGAAAGGCGCCGAAGGCGGAAGTCTGGTTGAGTTTGCGCGCCAGGTAGCCATCGGCCCAGTCGGTCAGGGCTGCGGCGATGAAGATTCCGGTCGCCAGCAGGTTGCGCTCCTGCCCGCCCAGCCAGCTTTCCGGCACATAGTAGATTGCCAGCAACAGCGGGATCGCCAGGATGCGCAGCCAGGTCAGGAAAATCGGAAGGTTGAGGGGCATGGGCTTCAGTGTAAGGCGGCGTAAATTTTCTCCGCCAGGCTGAGGCTGATGCCTTCCACACTGGCGATTTGTTCAATAGTGGCGGTGGCCACGCCCGGCAGCCCACCGAAATGGGCAATCAGCGCCTTGCGCCGCGCCGGTCCGACACCGGGAATTTCCTCCAGCCGGGAGGCCCGCCTGGCCTTGCCCCGCTGGGCACGATGCCCGGTGATGGCAAAACGGTGGGCCTCGTCACGAATTTCCTGGATCAGGTGCAGGGCCGGGTGTTGCGCGGGCAATTGTAACGGCTCCCGCCCTTCCGGAAAAATCAGGGTTTCCAGACCGGGTTTACGCGCTTCGCCCTTGGCGACGCCCAGCATCGGAATCTGCGCCAGCCCGAGTTCGGTCATCGCGGCGTAGGCCACCCCGACCTGGCCCTTGCCGCCATCGATCAGGATCAAGTCCGGTGCGGCCCCCTCCCCTTCGGCAAGCTTGTCATAGCGGCGGCTGACCGCTTGCCGCATCGCGGCGTAGTCATCCCCGGCGGGCACGTCCTTGATGTTGTAGCGGCGATAGTCGCTGCGCCGCATCCCGTCATCCTGATAGACCACGCAGGACGCCACCGTCGCTTCGCCCTGGGTGTGGCTGATGTCGAAACATTCGATCCGCCGCGGCAGTTCTGCCAGACCGAGGGCCGTTTGCAGCGCCAACAGACGCTCACCCTGAATTTCCGAAGCCTGATTCCGCGCCTGAATGGCCAGCGAGGCATTCTGCCTAGCCATCTCCACCCAGGCGCGCTGGGTCTGGCTGCGGGGTGCCAGCAAAGGCAGGGGCCGCTCCAGCATCGCCTGCAGCGAGGTCTCGACCTCATCGTCCTCCTGGCTGGGCAAGGGATCGACCAGCACTTTCTCCGGCGCCGGATGTTGCCCGTAATGCTGCAGCAGGAAGGCGGCCAGGGCTTCTTCCGGTGTGGAATCGAAGGCATTCACCGGAAAATGGCAGCGATCACCCAGATGCCGCCCGGCCCGCACCATCGCGATATTGACG
>JBEBBF010000288.1:0-2604 GCA_041158545.1 Pseudomonadota bacterium
ATCTGGCTCAGCGCGCTGATCCAGGCCTGTACCGCCACGCTGGTGCTGGGGATGAGCGTGCCGGTGGATTACTACCTGACCGAACGGGACTTGATCGGCCTCGGCTTCCTGACCACGGCGACGCTGCTGACGGTCGCCGTGCTGCTGTCCCATGGTTATGAATTCGGCGAAATGCTGTTCAAGGGCAAGTGGCAACGCCGCTTCACTGCGCTGCCGCCGCTACCGCCGGAGCAGGAACCCTTTGTCTCGCTGCACCTGGCCTGTTGCAACGAACCGCCGGAGATGGTCATCGCCACCATCGACAGCCTGGCCCGGCTCAATTACCGCAATTTTGAAGTGCTGGTGATCGACAACAACACCAAGGACGAAGCCCTGTGGAAGCCGGTGGAAGCCCACATGGCCCAGCTCGGGCCGCGCTTCCGCTTCTTCCACCTGCTGCCCTGGCAGGGCTTCAAGGCCGGCGCGCTGAATTTCGCGCTGCAGCAGACCGATCCCCGCGCCCAGGTCGTCGGGGTCGTCGATGCCGACTATGTGGTCGATCCCGAGTGGCTGGCGGTGCTGGTACCCCATTTCCTCAAGGAGGATGTCGCGGTGGTCCAGGCGCCGCAGGCGCACCGGGACTGGGAAACCCACCCCTTCCGCCGGATGTGCAACTGGGAATTCGACGGCTTTTTCCGGATCGGCATGCATCACCGCAACGAGCGCAACGCGCTGATCCAGCACGGCACGATGACCCTGGTCAAACGCACGGCGCTGGAAGAAGTGGGCGGCTGGTCGGAATGGTGCATCTGCGAGGACACCGAACTCGGCCTGCGTCTGATCAAGAAAGGCTACGACACCCGCTATGTCGATCACGTCCTCGGCCGCGGCCTGACCCCCGCCGACTTCTCCGCCTCCAAGACCCAGCGCTTCCGCTGGGCCTTTGGCGCGATGCAGATCCTGAAGCACCACATTCCCGATCTGGTCGGCCGCAGCAAGCTCAATCTCGCCCAGCGCTACCACTTCCTGACCGGCTGGTTCTCCTGGCTGGGCGATGCGCTGCAGCTGCTGTTCGCGCTGGCGTCGATTGCCTGGACCATCGCGATGCTGGTCGCGCCGAAGTCCTTCGGCCTGCCGGTCCCGATCATGGTCGTGCCCATCCTCGGCTTCATGGCCTTCAAGGCCGCACTCGGCCCCATCCTCTACCGTCGGACCATGGACTGCCCCTGGGCGGACATCTTCGGTGCTTCGCTGCTGTCGGTGGGCCTGTCGCATTCGATTGCCCGCGGCGTCTTCGCCGGGCTGATCCTGCGCCGCGGCGTCTTTGTCCGCACGCCCAAGGGCTGGAAGGACAAGGGCCGCTTTGCCTTCTTCGCACCGATCCGCGAGGAATTCAGCCTGCTGGTGGCGATGGTCCTCTGCGCCATCGCCATGCTGGTCATCCGCGGCAGCGACGACCTGGAAACCCTGATCTGGGTCACGATCCTCGGCCTCGAATCCATCCCCTACTGGGCGGCCCTCGGTTGCCAGATCGCCGCCTACATGCCCGAAAATCCCGCTGCCGCCCCCTCCCCCGCGGCAGGCCACTGAAACCCACTGCACAGAAAAAAGACCATGGCTCAATACGTAATGTCGATGCTCCGCGTGAGCAAGATCGTTCCCCCGAAGCGGCAGATCATCAAGGACATCTCCCTGTCCTTCTTCCCCGGCGCCAAGATCGGCCTGCTCGGCCTCAACGGTGCCGGCAAATCCACGGTGCTGAAGATCATGGCCGGCGTGGACAAGGAATACGACGGTGAAGTCCAGCATCTGGCCGGCGTTTCCATCGGCTACCTGGCCCAGGAGCCGCAACTCGACGCCACCAAAAGCGTGCGCGAGGAAGTCGAAGCCGCGCTGGGCGAAGTGATGCAGGCCCAGGCCAAGCTCGACGAAATCTACGCCGCCTACGCCGACCCGGACGCCGATTTCGACAAGCTGGCCGAAGAACAGGCCCGGCTCGAAGCCATCCTCGCCACCTCCGGCTCCGACACCGCCAACCAGATGGAAATCGCTGCCGACGCGCTGCGGCTGCCGCCCTGGGACGCGCTGATCGGCACCCTCTCCGGCGGTGAAAAGCGCCGGGTGGCGCTGGCCAAACTGCTGCTGGCCAAGCCCGACATGCTGCTGCTCGACGAGCCCACCAACCACCTCGACGCCGAATCCGTCGAGTGGCTGGAACAATTCCTCTGCCGTTTCCCCGGCACCGTCGTCGCCGTCACCCACGACCGCTACTTCCTCGACAACGCCGCCGAATGGATTCTCGAACTCGACCGCGGCCACGGCATTCCCTGGAAGGGCAACTACTCGAGCTGGCTGGAGCAGAAGGAAGCCCGCCTGGAAACCGAAAACAAGCAGATCGACGCCCACATGAAGGCGATGAAGCAGGAACTGGAATGGGTACGGAGCAACCCGAAGGCCCGCCAGGCCAAGTCCAAGGCCCGCCTTGCCCGCTTCGAGGAGTTGTCGAGCCAGGAATACCAGAAGCGCAATGAAACCCAGGAAATCTTCATCCCGGTGGCCGAACGACTGGGCGGTCAGGTCATCGAGTTCAACGGCGTTACCAAGGCCTTCGGTGACCGCCTGCTG
>JBEBBF010000289.1:0-3975 GCA_041158545.1 Pseudomonadota bacterium
TGCAGTTTGAAGCCAGTCGAAATCGGGACGTTGAGTGAGGAAATCTGCGCATCCCTGCCGCGCTTTCAGCCTGGGGCTATGGCTCCTGGGGCAGGGCTTTCCGGTTTGTGCCGCCGGGCCGCAGCCTGACGCCGGCCAGATGCTGGATTCGATCCGTCCGCTGCCGGAACGCCAGGCGCAGGACGTTTCCCCGCTGCCGCCGGAGCTGGATCTGCCTTTGCGCAAGGCAACCGCGCCTGCTTCGCCCGCCCGCAGCAAGGAAACCCCGCGGACCGCACCCGTAGCCGATGAAAGCGGGGCGTTGCGTCTGCAACGGGATTCCCGCCTTAGCCTGCCGGGCCTGATGGACGGCGCGCCCGCCGCGAAAATCGACAAGGCGCCTGTTGCCCATCCACCCGCCCGTCCGGCCTTGGTTCGTCCCGCGTTGCAGCCTGAGAAAGCCGGCGTTGTGGCAGGCAAGAAGGGCAAATCGCCAGTTGCGGCCAGGGAAAAGCCGGTTCGTCAATTCGTCATCGATGAAGATGAAGGGCTGCGCCTGCGGGGTGCCGCCGGCCTGACCCCGCCTGCAGAACCGGAGGTGAAGATTCCGGTCAAGGGTTTCCGGCTGGTGGATAACAAGTCGATCCCGGATCAGGAGTTGCTGCCGCTGTTGAAGCCGGCCATCGGCAATGAAATCACGCTGGCGGAACTCAACGCCCTGGTGGCCCAGGTGAGCGCCTACTATCGCCGCAAGGGCTATCTGATTGCCCGTGCTTACCTGCCGGCCCAGGACATCGAGCACGGCATCGTCCGGGTGGCGGTGGTTGAAGGCCGGCTTTCCCGGGCGGCCGTCGAAAATCGCTCGGCCGTCCGCACGCCGGTGATCGAGGCCTATGTGGCGCGGCTGAAAGACGAATCGCCGCTGCATCGGGAGAAACTGGAAGAAGCCTTGCTGCTGCTCGGGGATTTGCCGGGTATCGAAGTCCGCTCCACCCTGCGGCCGGGCAGCACGCCGGGAACCTCGGAACTGGGCCTGCAGGTCGAGCCCGGCAGCCGGATCAGTGGCGCCATCGATGTGGACAATTTCGGCAGCAAATACACCGGCGCCCAGCGTCTGGGTCTGAGCCTGGAATTCAATAGTCCGGCCGGGCGGGGGGATTCGCTGCAATTGCGCGGGCTGAGCTCCGGCCAGGGCATGTCCTACGGCCGGGTCGCCTGGCAGACGCCGCTGGGCGGAGAAGGTCTGCGGCTGGGCGTGGCGATGTCTGAGATGCAATACAGCCTGGGCAAGGATTTCCAGGTGCTGAATGCTTCCGGCTCAGCCCAGGTCAACACGCTGTGGCTGTCGCTGCCCATGCTGCGCTCCACCAGCCAGAACCACTACGCCCAATTCAGCTATGACCGCAAGCGGCTGGAGGACCGGGTCGAACTGACCGCGACCCAGGGCGAGAAAACCCTGGATGTGCTGTCCAGCGGCATCAGCGGCCACCTGCAGGACAGCTGGTTGCGGGGTGGGCAGACCAATTACAGCGCCAATTTCATTGCCGGCAGGCTCGGTCTGCAAGATCAGCCCAATGCTGGCATTTATGCCACTTCTGGCATTTATCAAAAACTGACTTTTGCGCTCAGCCGGCTGCAGCAGCTGGGCGACAGCACCTCGCTCTATGCCTCCCTCTCCGGACAGATGGCGGGAAAGAATCTTGATAGTTCTGAGAAATTTTCCCTTGGTGGCGCATACGGAATCCGCGCTTTCCCCCAGGGAGAGCTTTCTGCGGACGATGCCTGGTTGACCTCTGTCGAATTAAGGTGGAGCATGAACCATCTGCCGAATTTGCAACTTTTGGGATTTTTTGAAAGCGGCACGGCCAGGATCAATCACACCCCACTCTCCAGCGACGGCAGCAATACCCGGACTCTCTCCGGCGAAGGTTTGGGGCTGCGCTGGGGCAAGCGGGGCGATCTGGCGGTGCAGGGGTATGTGGCCTGGCGGTCTTCCGGACAGACCAGCAGCACCACGGAAACGGATCGCAGCCCCCGCTTCTGGTTGCAGGCGGCCAAGTACTTCTGAGGAGTTGGGCATGAACCACGTCTATCGTCTGATCTGGAATGACAGCCTGTCCCGTTATGTTCCAGCGCCGGAAATGGCGCGGGCCAAGGGCAAGTCCGGCGGCGTCAAGCTGCTGACGCTGGCGATTTCCGCCTTGCTGGCCGGGCCGGCGCTGGCCGGGCCGACCGGCGGCAGCGTGACCGCGGGGCAGGGGACGATCAACCAGAGCGGCAGCCAGACCACGATCAATCAGTCCAGCCAGAATCTGTCGCTGAACTGGCAGTCCTTCAGCATCGGCAATGGCGAACTGGTCCGTTTCGTCCAGCCCAATGCCAGCGCCGTCGCGTTGAACCGGGTCACCGGCAACAGCGTCAGCGAGATTTACGGGGTGCTGCAGGCCAATGGCCAGGTCTTCCTGATCAACCCCAACGGGGTGTTGTTCGGCCAGGGCGCCCAGGTGGATGTCGGCGGGCTGGTTGCCTCGACGCTGAACCTCAGCGACAGCGATTTCCTTGCCGGCAAGCGGGTATTCAGCGGTAACGGCGGCGATGTCAGCAACCAGGGCACGATCAACGCGGCTGAAGGCGGCTATGTCGCGCTGCTGGGTCGGCAGGTCAGCAACGACGGCACCATCAGCGCCCGGATGGGGACCGTGGCACTGGCCGGCGGGAGCCAGGTGACGCTGGACATCAGCGGCAGCAAGCTGGTCGATGTCCAGGTCAACCAGTCGGCGCTGAAGGCGCTGGCGGAAAACCGGCAAGTCCTGCGCGCCGATGGCGGCACGGTGATCCTGACCGCTGCGGCCAAGGACGCCCTGATGGATACCGTGGTCAACAACAGCGGCGTCATCGAGGCGCGGACCGTGCAGAACGTCGGCGGCAAGATTCGCCTGCTTGGCGACATGGAAAGCGGCACGGTCCAGGTCGGCGGCAAGCTGGACGCTTCGGCGCCGAACGGCGGCGATGGCGGCGACATCGATACCTCCGGCGCCCACGTCAAGGTTACCGACAATGCGGTGATCACCACCGCGGCGGCCGCCGGCAAGACCGGCACCTGGGTCGTCGACCCCAACGATTACAACATCGCCGCCAGCGGCGGCGACATCAGCGGCGCGACCCTGGGTCAGCAACTGGCCAACACCAACGTCACCATCCTCAGCACCCAGGGCAAGACCTCGGGGCAGGGTGACATCCAGGTGGCCGACGCGGTCAGCTGGAACGCCAACAACACACTGACGCTGTCGGCGCAGCGCAACATCGACGTCAAGAGCGTGATCTCCGCCAGCGGCAACAGCGCCGGACTGGTGCTGGCCAGCGGCACGGGCGGCAGCGGCAGCTACCGCCTGATCGGCAACGCCCGGATCGACCTCGGCGGCAACAATCCGCTGTTGATCATCGATGGCAAGACCTACACCGTGGTCAATACCGTGGCCGGGCTGCAGGACATGAACAAGAACCTGACCGGCTACTACGCGCTGGGCAGCAAACTCGACGCCTCGGCGACCGCCGGCTGGAACGGCGGCGCCGGCTTCGCCCCGGTCGGCAATGGCAGCGCGCCCTTCTACGGCGTCTTCGATGGCCTCGGCCACCAGATCGGCAACCTGGTGATCTACCGGCCGAACACCAACGCGGTCGGCCTGTTCGGCGACCTGGGTCTGGGCGGGGCGATCCGCAACATCACGCTGCAGGACGCCACCGTCACCGGCAAGCAGGACGTCGGCGCCCTGGTGGGGTACAACGACGGCGCAATCAGCAACGCCAGCAGCACCAACGGCGCGGTCAGCGGCCAGTACGCAGTCGGCGGGCTGGTCGGCAACAACGGGGTCGGCAGCCTCAGCGCGGTGGCCACCGGCGGCAGCGTCAGCGCCAGCAATTACTACGTCGGCGGCCTGGTCGGCTACAACGCCGGCAACATCAGCGACGCCACCTCGCAAGCCAGCGTCACGGGCA